>CALDGX010000166.1 GCA_937941715.1 uncultured Chloracidobacterium sp.
TTCATTCTCGAACGGCTTGTTGCACGGCTGACCGCTGACGCAGAGCTTCAAAAACGTCTTGTCTTCAAGGCGGATTCGTTGGCCTTGAAGTCTATAACTCTGCACGATACACGGTAGATGTCGATGCCTTATTTGTAAAGTCAGATGTTGAGTCGATCCTGGAACGTGCCAAACGAAGTGCCGAGACGGATTTGAACGACGGTGTTTGGTTTCGTTTCGAAGATCAGGTTGATCTCGGGACACAAGGCGAATACGGCGGCGTGCGACGTTTCGAACATTCGCGAATTGTCTTATAATCTAGACAAAGTGATGGAAAAAGATATAAGAATGCTCGTTCAAGAACGAGATTACGAAGGCATCAGGCGTCTTCTTTCGCGAGAGCCAAGTTTGGCGAATGCCGGTGTCACGCTTGGTCCGCCATGTTCGACGACGGCTCATCCTTTGCATCGAATCTGTGATGCTGTCTTTGCAAAATTGATTACGGACGATGAAGCCGTCGAGGTCGCGAAAATACTTCTCGAACACGGAGCAAGGATCGACGGCGACTCGTCAACTGAAAATGCGGATACGCCGTTAATGGCGGCTGCCAGCCTTCATGCTGAGAATCTTGGTATTTTTTACATTCAAAACGGTGCGAGGATCGATCTGTCTGATAAAAGAGACGGGGCGACTGCTTTGCATTGGGCTGCATATTGCGGGCGAGACATGTTAGTTGACGAATTGATCCGTGCTGGAGTGGACGTTAACCAACTTGATAAGACCTACAAATGCACGCCCCTCGTTTGGGCACTTCAACCTTTGATGAAAAATGAAAAGAATAATATTCATCACCAAAGAACGTGCGTAAGGCTTCTATTGGAAGCCGGAACCGACATCTCTACGCTCGATGACAAGACCAAAACATTTCTGGATGATCTCGGTACGGAAGAACTGGAACCCCAAGATTTTGAATTCGAAGCCAAGAATAAACTCCCAACAATAAATGAGCTTGTAGTTTATGTTCCGACCGAAGATTTTGACGTCTCAACGCGTTTCTACGCGGCCCTTGGGTTCGAACAGACCGACGCTTGGGACAAAACCATTGATTGCCGTCTTGGACCGGTGGTATTTCGTCTGCAGAATTACTACGTAAAAGACGGGGCGGAGAATTTTATGATGAAATTCGATGTTAACGACGTTGATGCTTGGCACAAACACGCAAAGAAAGTAATCGACGAGGGCGATTACCCGAACGCCCGTTACGACGAACCGGAAATGATCGGCGATACAAAGATTTGCCACGTCTGGGATCCATGCGGAGTTTTGTTGATCTTTATTCAGTGAGGATAGTTTATGGGAAACACTCCATCCAGTGAACGACTCGTTCCTTCTCTCCTCGTCCGGGACATGGGGGAAACATTGGCTTATTATCGTAAACTAGACTTCGAAGTAACAGGCTGTGACGGAGCGGAAACGAGTTCAACGTGGGTTGAGGTTTCGCGGGGACAGGTCACCTTTCAGTTTTATTCCGAACCTCCGCACGGAACACCCGCGACTCCAGTTTGCAGCGGTACGTTCTATGTTTTCACAAACGAAGTAGACGCTCTCGCTTTAGAATTTCGTGACAAGGTTGAATTCGCGTGGGGGCCTGAAACGATGGACTACGGCATGAAAGAATTTGCAGTTCAAGATCCAAACGGCTATTTGATCGCCTTTTCAGAACCCGCTTGACAGTAGAGTTTATCAATCCGTCGTACAGTACGGTTTATCTCACCCAAACAACACGAGCCTGAAGGATTGCGAATCTCACATGCACAGAGTTTTTCTTTGATGAATTGAGTAACTTGAGCCGGAATAGTTGTTTCGCCTTTCAATACTATTTCCTGCCGCACATTTCCCTCGGTAAATCCGAAACAGTAACAGAGGGGACGGTTATCGCCTTGGGTTTTCGTCGTGACCAACTCGCGAACATCGTCCGTGGTAAAGACATTTCCGTCCACAGAATAATAAACAACATCGCATTCAGCCGTTCCGCAAAATCTATACTCCGCATCGCCGACAGACGACAGCTTTTCGCTTATCACTTGGTGAACGACTGTTTGTTTGGCAGCAATTCGCCCAAGCTCGCCGCATATTTGACACGCCGTCGGCAGCGATTCGTCCGCCTTTACAGCACCGTTGCTACAACAATCCATATTTTTATATCAACTCGTAACCTGTTGCCAAAATTGCTTGTTTGATCGTCTCGACTGTTACCTGTGCCGTATCGTAAACAACCGTTACGTTGTGATTTTTGTAGTTCGCATCTGCCGATATGACACCCTTTAGCTTTCGAAGCGGAACTTCGATGTGCGTTTCACATGCATCGCACGTCATACCCCGAATTTGCAGAACAACAGTTTTCTTCGTTGCCGATTCTTCTGGAACAACAATCGGAGCAGATTCCACCGCTGGAGTGGTTGGACTTGTAATGGCCGCTGAGATGTATCCCAAGTATGACGGCGAGAAAGCAAACGCGACGATAACGATAGCTCCGATCCAAAGAAATATCTTGTTGATACGGCTCACTGGCTTAGTTGCGCAAGCCTCGCCCTCGGCGCATTCTTCGCGTCGAAAATAGACTCGATAAAAACCATAAGCCAAGGCCGCGAATGCCACACCGATCATTGGATAGCGCACTGATTCAAAGATCGCCGCTGTGCCAAATGCACCGAATCCGAATACCACTGCGATCAACGGCAACACGCAACACAGGCTTGATACAAAGGCCGCAAACATTGCACCACCGACGAAAACATTAGATTTTTCCATACAAAAACACCTCGCTTACTTCCTCGATATTTCAATTGTCGTGAGAACCGGACACGATGCCGCTTTACCGTGTGCGGTCAATTCGTTTTCACATGCAACAAGATGTCGATTTAGAAAGCCCTTGAAGCTCTTCATCTGCCGCATTTTATCTTCGAGTTCGGTCAATTTAACTTGGATAAGGTCACGCACATTTTTACATTGATTCTCACCGCCGCCCGAAACAAAAAGCTGTTTTATTTCTTCAAGCGTAAATCCCATGTCCTGCGCTTGTTTGATAAACCTTATGCGGTCAGCAGTCTCGACAGAAAACACCCGATAACCGCTATTCGTCCGTGCCGCCGTCGGAAGCAATTTCAACTTTTCGTAATAACGAACAGTATCAACGCTGACATCCGCCAACGCCGCAATCTCTCCGATCTGTAAAGAGCCATTTTCACCCACAAATCAATCTTACACCCTCGACCCAACACCAGTGTCAAGCGAGAAACTTCGAAGTCTACTAAAGATTTTCGAACTTGCTCTATTCTCGAAGCACTAATACTTTGGCTTCATTTCTTCTAGGCGCCGATCCATGTCCCTAAAGAACCCAGTCACGACGGATGAAACCATCCTGAGTCTGGCAGCTTCCATCGCTGCGGTCTGATTTATCGACGCGGCCTCACTGCGCCCGTCAAAGTTTAGTTGATTTGACACTTTCTCCATGTCGGCCGAACTGCGGATTCCTGAGAGTTGGATTCCGGCTCCTTGTCTAGTGCTTGAAGAGGCGATCGAACTTCCGGTATTGAAAGCCTGCTTGCTTTGTGAAGCCTGAGTTTCGAGCGCTTGGTTGATCTCACCCTGATAGACATTGCTTGCCTCTACCTTCGTGTCTGCGACGATGCCGGTGTTGTTGTTTTGAAGTGCGATGTTAGTGCGGGTCGTTGAGTCCATCTGCTTGTTCACTTCTTGAATTGGATGCTTATTTCTCGACCAGTCGAAGAGTTCCTGCCCTGTGCGAATCGGGACTGAAGTTCCGGCGATCGAGGAGCCACCGGGCGTAAATTCGTATGTCTTCATTCCAAACCGCTCAAGGTTGCCCTGACCGCGCAGTTCGACTTCCTTCATTCCATCGATGGTTCGAGCCTCCCGAGTTCCTTGGGCTTCGGCCAGCGTTCCGGCGATCTCGCGCTTAGTTGCCGCTGCACTGCTGCTCAGACCATAGTTCTTGCTCGCCTCGGCAAGCAACGTCTGCGTCACTTGATTTGCCCGAATCTGTCCCAAACTAGTGGTAAGACCGCCTTCCACGCCGGCAACGGACGAGACCAAACGGGCATCCGTTGATTGATTTGCGGCCTCTAGGGATTTTCTCGCGGCGGTCTGCTCCGCATTGTAGATGCCCTGAATCTGAGTGTTTTCGGCCTGACGATTGATTGCCGCTCCCGCAACTAGACCGTATGTTTCGAGAGCAGTTCCCATACTCGAAAGCATCCAACCCATCGAGATCTGAGAAACGCCTTCGTAAACCTGTCCCCGAAGAACTCGGTAACTTAGCCAAGGAACTAGAATGAAGCAAAGGCTCGAAACGAAGAACAACGCGGTCACAATTAGCGCACTCGAAGCCGGATCATAAGCACCGTTGGTTATGATCTTCGCGGTTACCG
>CALDGX010000167.1 GCA_937941715.1 uncultured Chloracidobacterium sp.
AAACGTTGAAATCATTTCTATTGGTGTCGAGAGTGAGCAATTGAGGCGAACCAAAATTGTATGATTTGTGTGTGACGGAAACCGTATATGACATTCCCGGTGCCAGCCCGGTAAATCGGTAGTATCCGAACGAACCGGACAGTGCCGTAACGATCAAACCGTTTGAATCAGTTAGAGTGATCTTCGCTCTAGAAATCCCTGTGCCGTTTGAGGTCAGGATTCGTCCACTAAGCGAAACAGGTGATTCAGATATATTCGATTCATAGGACCCAATATCAGTGAGACCGATACCTTGACCGCCTCCAATTGCTCTACCAAATCCGCTCCCTCGCTGATCCCAAGCCAAAGCATTTTCGGTAAACGGATCAACAGCGAGGCTGTTACTCGCTGAATTAATTGCAGGGCTTCCAGGCATCAATCCATGAGTTTGCGTAGTTCCACCATTGTTTCCGAGCGGTGCCAACATTGCATTTTGGTTCAAAAGGTCAGATGCCATCCAACCAGCGCTGCCCTGCGTATTACTGATCAGATTAAATCCTTGCGATTGGACCGTTCCTTGAACATCCATAATGCCACCGCTGATCGTATTGTTGGCGAGCAATGTATTGCGTACAACTGTCGTGGCGGTGCTTTCAATCGAAATTCCGCCTCCCATTCCACTTGCGAAATTATTCGCAATCGTGCAATTTGTAAAGATCGCGTACCCATTTAAATTATTGAAAAGTCCGCCACCGCGACCTGTCGAAACACTATTACCGCTAATTGTTGAGTTGGTTACAAAAATTCGCCCGGTGTTGTAGATTCCCGCTCCGGACGACGTTGAATTGTTGCCGCTCAAGGTCGATTCGATAAGATTGAGCGTTCCATCATTAAAGATGGCTCCTCCTGAGGGTATCGGAAGAATGCTTCGAGTATTACTTCGTATCCTAGTTCGTCGAATGATCGCCGTTCCTCGATTTGAAATGCCTCCCGAACAACAATTACTTTCGATTGAACTCAGATCGAGCTGCAACATTCCACCTCCGTTTTCGACGCCAAGTTCGTTATTGATTACTAAGGAGTTGTTAATTGAGATCTTGGTGCCGGATGATCCAGATACTCCAACCTTATTGCCAGAGATAGTCGATGTAGTTATGTTTAAGGTGTCATCTTGACTCGCTGCCAAACCGATACCAGTATTCGACGCAATCGTTGAACTTATCACGGAGACGATCCCATTGGTTGAATAAATTCCGCCAAACGTGTGACCGTTATTATTAGAAATTCTCGAAGTGGTTACCGACAAGACACTGTTATAAAGAGCAATGGCTCCACCAAATCCAAGAGTGATGGTTGGATTTGTACCGGAAAAACGTGCCGTATTGTTTTGAAGCACCATGTTGGTCAAAGACAGCGTGCTATCCGTTACCCAAATTCCACCGCCAAATACATCGTTTGCGTTAGCCCCGATGCGACCGTCTCTTAGAGTCATTCCGCTTAGTGAGACAACGGCTCCGTCGGAGATTCTAAAGATTCGTCCGGCGTTGTTTCCGCTGATCGTTAGCGTTGCGGTTCCGGGTCCGGCAATTGTTAGATTTTTTGCGATTGAGATCTGGCCAAATAGAAGTGTGATCGTGGTTGGTGAGTTGAAGTTCGAACTGAAAGCGATAGTGTCGCCATCGTTTGCCGCACTTATAGCTTCCCGCAGACTACAATCAACGCCGCACGTTCCGCGGTTGGTATCAATGGCACTCGAAACAGTTAAGGTCGCCGCAAATATTGTGTTCGAAAAGAATGCAAAACAAGCTACAAAAAATGCACAAAGAAAGAGACAGGAGCCCGGCCTGCGAAGGACGATCGGGACCAGGCCTTCGTTCTTACGATTCTCGATCGATCCCCAGTTGGTATTTTTCGCAGACATCTCACAGGCCGTTTTCATATCATTATCAATCTCCATTTTTCGCCGGGCGAGGTCATAGCGGCAAAGCAACGTCCGCTGTCGTTGGACAAGGCCT
>CALDGX010000168.1 GCA_937941715.1 uncultured Chloracidobacterium sp.
GGCGGTGCGGTTGGCGGCGTTATTGCCGTCGAGAGCGGTTGCCGGCGATGTGTTGAAGATCGGGGCACTGAAATCAAGCGGGTCGTGATCGACCCATGTGCCGGTGGTCAGGCTCGTCGCATCGGTGCTGTATTGAAAATCGAGCCGGTCAGCTTCTCTTGGCCCGTCGCCGAGCCGCCATTGCTCGCCGGTATAGCTGATCGTCAGCGACGCCATAACCGCACCGGTGTTGTTGGTGAACGAAGTCCCGACCGTCGGTATCAGCGTGCCGCTGCGAAGGCCGCCAAATGCCCGTTCCGACGAGAGATCCTGTCCCCAGCTATATGTGTCGCCGGTCGTCACCGTGCCGGCTCTGGCTCTGTATGTCGTGTTTGCGTTCGTGCCCGCCTCGCTGAATGCCCAGCCTTCCGGCACCGTTGTGTTGGTGTCGCCGGACGAGGCGAGCGTGTCAAAATTCTGCGTATAGGCGGTCGTAAATGATGTGAGGCTGACCGTCCCGGCCAGCGGGCCGAGCGGCCTTACCGATGGGGTTTGCCAGGGTAATTTGGGTGACCATTCGCCGAAGATCGATGCTTTCAGAAGACCGTTATCAGGGCCGCCGGCAAGCGGCCTAGCGGCTGACCCCGCGGAGTTTGACAGGTAAAACGCTGCCGCCGCGATCGTGGTGACAACTAAAACTATCCACTTGGTTCTGCGACTGACTTCCGTTTTCAACATGGCGACTCACACCTCCAACCGTTTCCTGGCCGGTTTGGCCCGAACGGATTGGAAAGTGAGCTTGCGAGGGAGAGTTTTTCAACTCACGCCCCTTCGTCGCCACCGGCAAACGGCATATTGCGCCGATGATATCTAATTTAATCGTATGCCTGTTTCGTGCGATAGATGTGACGGATGTCACATTATGACAATGTATTTTCGGCTGAATATACGCCGCCCGCCTGTCCTCGATTCAAGCGGGAAAGGTCATCAAAATAATCCTTTTTTTTGACCATTTATTGATATAGAATGTCCGAATCCATAGGAAACCGACCGCTTATGAGTGAGGTACGATCTCCCGAGATAACCCGGATCTTGCACGAATGGAGTGGTGGTGATGATGCCGCCCGCGAGGATCTCGTTCGCGAGGTTTACGATACGCTCAAACGCCATGCCCGAATGTTGATGTCGCGTGAGCGCGTCGGCCACACTCTCCAGCCCACAGCGCTTGTTCACGAAGCATTTCTCAAAATGGGCGATGCCGACGGCATCGTCTGGCAGGATCGCGGGCATTTTTTCGGTTTTACGTCACGGTTGATGCGTCAGATATTGGTCGACCACGCCCGGCTCCACGCGGCGGACAAACGCGGCAATAACCCGATCCATTTCTCGACCGACGATGTCGATATCCCTGTCGAGGAACGGGCCGATTCGATATTGGCGATCGATCAGGTGCTCAGCCGTCTGGCCGAGATCGATGAGCGCCAGGCGCAGATCGTCGAGATGCGCTTTTTTGGCGGAATGACCAATCTCGAGATCGCCGAGGCTCTCGGCGTAAGCGACCGGACCGTTCTGCGCGAGTGGCACTCGGCCCGCCTTTGGCTCTTTCGCGAGCTGGGCCGGGGCCTCTGATCTGTCGGTCTTTTTAGTCCTGTTACGCATTCACATAAAACGAGGGAATTAGACACATAGACTATGAGTGCGGAAAATTGGCCGATCATCAAAGCGATACTTGACGAGGTGCTCGAACTGCCGCGGCCCGAGCGTTCGGCGTTTCTCGATGCACGCGGCCTCGAACCATCGATCCGTGACGAGGTTGAGTCGCTGATGGCGTTCGAGGACGAAGCTCACGAGATGATGCAGCTATCGGCGGTCGAATTTGCCAGAGAGTTCGTCGACGACGATGATGCCGGCGATCTGACCGGGCAGACGGTTGGCCCGTACCGGATCGTCCGTGAACTCGGCCACGGCGGGATGGGAGCCGTCTATTTGGCCGAACGAACCGACGGTAAATTCACCCAGCGTGTCGCCCTCAAGCTGCTCAAACGCGAGTTGAACACGAGCTCCCTCCGGCGGCATTTCGAACAGGAACGCGAGATACTTGCCTCGCTCGAACACCCCAACATCGCCCGCCTTCTCGATGCCGGAACGACCGACGACCGAGTGCCGTTCATCGCGATGGAGTACGTCGACGGGCTGCCGATCGGCGAATATTGTATCGTCAACAACCTCGGCCTCGACGCCCGTCTGGAGCTGTTCCGGACCGTATGCGGGGCCGTCGATTATGCCCATCAGAATCTGATCGTCCACCGCGATCTCAAACCGTCAAATGTCATGGTCACGCATGAAGGTGTGCCAAAGCTGCTCGATTTTGGCATTTCAAAGATACTGTCCAAGGGGTTTGAAGAAGCCGATTCGGCGACCATCACGCGAATGGGCGTTATGACGCCGTCGTACGCCTCACCCGAACAATTGCAGAAAAAGAGCGTTACGACGCTGTCCGACGTTTACAGTCTCGGCGTTATCCTGTTTGAAATGCTCAGCGGGCACCGGCCGTTCGAGGACAAGGAAGGCGACCTTCGCGAGATCTATAGCGCCGTCATCGAGCACGAACCACTCCCGCCATCGAGTGTCATCGATAGCCGGACCCGCGAGGTCACCGCCGAACCGCCGGCCGATCGCGGTAATTCGACGGCTGCTGAGATCGCCCGCCCGACCGGTCCGGCGGCATCTCCTTTGTCATCGGGCAGCATCCGCGGGGACCTCGACAACATCGTGCTCAAGGCGATGCGCAAGGAGCCCGAGCGCCGCTACGCCTCAGCCGGTAATCTGGCCGAAGACATTCGCCGCCACCTCAATGGATTGACGGTCACCGCACGGCCAAATACGTTCTCGTACCGTGCAAGCAAGTTTGTCGCCCGCAATCGGATCGGGGTCGCGGCCGCCGCGGTCGTCCTTGTCGCGGTCATCGGCGGCGTCGCGGCAACACTCTGGCAGGCACGCGTGGCCCGCGCTGAGCGAGCCCGTGCCGAAAAGCGCTTTAACGACGTGCGAAAGCTCGCAAACTCTTACCTTTTTGACGTTTATCCCGAGATCGAGAATCTCGAGGGATCGCTCAAGGCCCGCGAGGCGATCCTCACTAACGCGCTCGAGTATCTCGACAGCCTCTCGTCCGAGGCCGGTAACGACCGCGACCTGCAGGGCGAACTCGCAACCGCCTATGAAAAGGTCGGCGACGTTCAGGGCGCGCTCAACAACTCGAGCCTCGGCAATATTCAGGCCGGACTGACCAGCTACGAAAAGGCCCGCCGGCTCCGCGAGGCGGTCCTTGCCGCAATGCCCTCCGACGCCGAGGCCAAAGAGAAACTTGCCAATAATTACTACGTTTCGGCCCGCACGCTATGGAATAACAGCCAGACCAACGAGGCGACCGAGATGTTTGAGCGCGGCCTCAAGCTTCGCCGTGAATTGGTCGCCGCACAGCCGGACTCGGTCGAGATCAAAAACCGCCTGGCCGTGCTGCTCGTCGATTACGGTGCGATCCCCTTGTTCAATTTCCAGTCGGAGAAGGCACTTGCACTCTACAATGAGGCATTTGCGATCATCAGCGAGCTTCGCCGCCGTGACCCCGAGAATCCTGACCTCAAAAAGAGCCTGACGCGACTTATCCGCAGTCAGAGCAAGGCAAAGGTCGCGGTCGGTGATTTCGACGGTGCGATCGCCGATCTGACGATGGCCGTCGACATCGGCAAGAGCCTGGCGGTGCAGTTTCCCAAGGATTTTCGCGTCCAGCGTGCGGTTTGGCTGACAGAGAGCATCATTTGCGAAGCATACATCGACAGCTCGAGGACCGAGCGGACCGTCGAGGTCTGTGCGAGGACCTTAGACTTTCCGGCTAAGGCCCTTGCCAACGAACCCGAAAACGGTGTCGTCGCGTATGATCTGGCGGTCTCGCACTTCAATCTTTCAAGGGCCTACCGGCTTGAGGGCAAGATCCCGCAGTCCATTGCCTCGGGCGAGCGTGCGGTCGCGGTGATGTCCACGCTAAGCGGCAAGGAGCCCGACAACAACGAATATAAACGAAACGTCGCCGCCTATGAGACCGAGATCGGCCGAGGCGAACTTAAACTCAACCAGCTTGACGCCGCCGCCGCCCGGCTCGCCCGCGTCGTCAAAGCTCTGATCCCGATCGTCGCTGCCGACCCCGGCACGACGACCCATCTCTATGATCTCGGCGTCGGACACCGCCTGCTCGCCGAGGCTCTCAGCAAAAAGGGTGACCGCACCGGGGCCGTCGAGAACATCGAGCGTGCACTCGCTATCGCCGTCGAACTCAAGAATAAAAACTCGCTCCGCGATTCCGACAGGGACCTTATCGCCCAACTCGAAAGCGAAAAGGCCGCATATTCCAGATAAGCGGCCAATTCGATCTGAGTCTTTCGCCCCGCGGCTTTATCGCACGAACGCATTCGGCACGGGCAGGTCGCCGCCTGCACCGAATTGCTGTATCAGCGTTCCGCTCGTCGAGCGGTTGACATACCAGGTCGCGTTCGAGGGCCTGAAGACCGCCGCATCCGTCTTGCCGTCGCCGTCATAATCGCCCGGTGCCGGAATGTCGGTGCCGGAGCCGAACGGGAACGAGTAATAGCTGCCGTCCTCGCTGCGGAGGACGAACCACGTGCCGCTTGACGGCCGGAAGAACGCGATGTCGGCCTTGCCGTCGCCGGTAAAGTCGCCGCTGACCGCCTTATCGCCGGCGGTGCCGAACTGATACGCCGTCAGGCCGCCGGTACTCTTGGCGATCCACCATTCCGACGCCGCTGATCTGTAAACGCCGATGTCGGCCTTGCCGTCGCCGTCGATATCCGAGGCGATCGGGGCGTCGCCGTTCGCTCCAAACTGCGTGATCGTCGTGCCGCCGGTCGAACGGTTTATGTACCATGTCGAGGTCGACGGCCGAAACACGGCCGCGTCAGTCTTGCCGTCGCCGTCAAAATCGGCCGGCATCGTCACGTCGCCCGAACCGCCGAAGAGGAACGCGTAGAACGACTGGTCCTCGCTCCGAAGCACGTACCAGAATCCGGTCGAGGGCCTGAAAAACGCCATGTCCGTCTTGCCGTCGCCCGTAAAATCGCCGGGCGTGATGATGTCGCCCGCCGCGCCAAACTGTGCCGCACCGTTGCTGCCGTTGCCGCTTCGCAGGTACCACCACTCGTTCTGCCCGGGCCTGAAAACCGACAGGTCGGTCTTGCCGTCGCCGTCAAAATCGGCCGGCGAACGCCGCGTTACCGCAAACGAACCCTTGGCGAGTTCGCCGACGTACGCGAGGGCGAGTTTGGTGAATTTGATCGCGTGGACCGCGTTATTATTGCTGCGGTCGATCTTGTCATTGGCGCTGTGGATCGCGCTGTTGTCGTCGTTAAATGTCGATTCGAATGGGAACGACGTCGGGTAGCTCTTGTTGAACCACGACGCGTGATCCGAGCATCCGTAACCGCAGCTTGACGTTCCGACGACCATCGTCGGCAGATAAGCCGTGATCAGGTCGCGGACAAACTGGTTCTGGGCGGCGTTGGTATAGTCGGTAAAGATCACTATGTCATTGCCGAGCGTTCCCTTGTAGTTGGTCATATCCAACTGCAGTACGCCGATGACGTTTGCGTTGGCGTTGCGAAAGTCGGTGGCGATCGCGTTTGACCCGCGAAGCCCGACCTCCTCGGCCGCGTACGCCATAAATTTGATCGTCCGCGTCGGCTTGAAATTTTTTGTCATCAGCACGCGGATCGTTTCGGTCAGACAGGCGATGCCCGACGCGTCGTCGTCCGCACCCGGTGCGGCAAGCGTTTGGCCGCCCGAGTTTATCGAGTCCTGATGGGCGCCGAGCACGACGATCTCGCCCGGCAGCGTCGTGCCCTGTATCGTCAGAATGATCGACGGCTGCGGTGATGTCGCGGTCGGGTGTGTGTAAAAATCGACCGTCACGTCGCTGCGTCCGGCGGCAAGCGCCGTCCATTTGTTCTTGATCCAGTTTGCCGAGTCCATCCCGCTCGTCTGGTTGTAACGGCGGTTCGGAAAGGCCGATAGGTCGAGTATGGTCTGGCGGTTTTGGGTCTCGCTGGTCTCGGCGATCATCGGGTTGACCACCGCGGCGTTGTCGATCGTATATGTGACAAGCTGGGCTTCGGCGTTGACATTCCTCAGTTCGTCGATCGAGGCGATCGCGTCGGCCTCGGTCGGATGAGCGATATAGCCGCTGCATTTGTGAAACTTGTCATGCATCGACGACGACAGAGCCTCCATCTGCGGCTCATTCAGTCGGAGGACGGCAATTCCGTCCCGGACGGTGCGTACCTCGAGCTGTTTGAGCTGTGTCTTGTCCTCGGATATGGTCTCTTGAATATGCTTAAGCTCTGCGTTATCAACAGTTATCCAATAATCGAAACGGTCGGCCCGCGAACCGTCCGCCCAAAATAGCACGACGCCCGCGGCTGCGGTCAGCACCGCCGCAGCGGCAATCGCCTTAAATCTGATACTCATAATTTCTTTCCTAAGATAATGACCAATTCTCGAGTGGATAATATGCGCCGGAACCATCAACTATACAACAAAGCCGAACTCCGCATCAAGAGGCATTTCCCGCGGCCTGGCCGCGGAAAATGCCCGATGAAATGCAGTAAACAGCCTTGCCCGAAAGGTCACCGCACGAACGTATTCTCGAGCGGGATATCGCCGGTTTGGCCGAACTGCTGAATAAGTATTCCGGCGGTCGAGCGGTTGACGTACCAGTTGGCCGAGGCCGGGCGGAAAACGCCGGGGTCGGCCTTGCCGTCGCCGTCAAAGTCGCCCGCTATCGGCATATCGCCCGCCGCACCGAACGGGAAAGCGTAGTACGACAGGTCGTCGCTGCGGAGCACGTACCAGAAACCGCTCGCCTGATCCCAGACGGCGATGTCCGTCCGCTTGTCGCCGGTAAAGTCGGCCGCGACCGCCTTGTTGGACGACTGGCCGAACTGCGTCGCGAAAACTCCGCCGGAACTCTGCGAGATCCACCATTCGGCTCCGTTCGAGCCGCCCGGGCGAAAGACCGCAAGGTCCGCCAGACGATCGCCGTCATAATCTCCCGGCACGGGCATATCGCCCGCCAGTCCGAACTGCCGTATGCGGATCGGCCCGGTCGACCAACTCATGTACCACGTCGTGTTCGTCGGGCGAAAGACGGCCGCGTCGGCCTTGCCGTCGCCGTCATAATCGGCCGGAGCCGGAATGTCGCCCGTGCCGCCGAACGGAAAGGCGTAGTATGTGAAATCCTCACTTCTGAGGACGTACCAGAAACCGCCCGACGGCCGCCAATAGGCGATATCCGTCTTGCCGTCGCCGGTAAAGTCGGCCGGTACGACCTTGTCGGTCGCCGCCCCGAACTGCGTGGCAAAACTGCCGCCGCCGCTCTTGAGAATCCACCACTCGCCGCCCGACGGCCTGAAGACCGATACGTCAGCCTTCAGATCGCCGTCAAAATCGAACTGCGGCTTCGGCTGCGGGTACACCGGGGCACAATTGCCGGCCGGCCCCGCAGAGACGATCGCCAGTATTTGGTCCGACGTAAGTGCAACGTTATAGATCTGGGCTTCGTCGATCAGCCCCTTGAACGGACGGTTCAGATCCTTTTGCTGGCCTATCGTAAACCAGGCTCCGTTATAAGAGATGGAACCCGACCACGGCAAGCTCGCCGATGGCTGCTGGACGCCGTTATAATAGATCTTTGCCGCCTCATTTGCCTTTCTCGTTGCGGCAATATGGACCCATTGATTGAGCGGCACCTGAGAGTTGGCGTTGCTCGTATGCCACGTGCCGTCGCCGATCTGAAAGTGAATGTGTCCCGGCGGCGAAGGCTGTCCGTCAGGGCTCGTCCTGCCGTCGAGAAAGATCGTCGCTCCTGAACCGGTCACATCATACTGGCTGCCGATTATCAGGCCAAGCCCGAGATTGTCGGAACCGGGATACTCGGTTGCAAAGATCCAGGCTGACAGTGTTATTTCATTTTGGATCTGCAGCGATGCCGGTACAGGGTCGCCGATCAGGGCATACTGGTTTGCCCCGTCCAGTTTGAACGCCTGTCCGACCAGGCCGGGTGCATAGCTCATTCCGTTGGTCAGTTCGCCATGACTTACGCCGATCACGTCGTTGGCATGACCGTTACCCGTCCACCAGCCGACCAATCCGGGCGTCGGCGGGGCCGAACATACGATACAGGTGCCGCCGCTTCGGGCAGCAAACGTCGATCGGACGTCAGCGGCCGACAATTCTCCCTTAAATACCTTGAGTTCATCGATCGATCCGTCAAATGAATAGATCTGGCTCGACGGATAGTCCCAACCGCTGATGCGGCCGTTCTGCGTTACCGTTTTCGAACCGGTCGACCCGAGACGTTGGGTCAGCGTTTGCTCGACGCCGTCGATGTATAGCTTATTGGTCCGCGCGTCGCCATTTGTGAAGACCGCCGCGACATGCACCCATCGATTCGCCAGACCAGCACTGCTGATACCCCAGATGTCGCTGACGCCGGTGTTAAATCCAAAACTGCCCTGCATCAGATACAGGTCATATTGCGTGCCGAAACCGAACGGCATACGCCCGTCGCCGCCCGGCCCGAGATCGTCGCCGCGCCAGTACATCCAAAACTCGACCGTGTTCCGCGCACCGGCGGCCAGATCGATATTCGGCATTGAGATGATCACATGATCATCCGTGCCGTCAAAGCTGAATGCCCGACGCACGACGCCCGTACCGTATCCGGTACCGCCCTGTGCCGTGCCGCTGCTGCCGCTGACGAGATCGAAGGTGTTTCCGTCGCCGGCCCACCAGTTGATGGCGTTGGGCGGAATCGGCGAGCAATCCCGGCACGATCCGGCACTGCCTGCGTTGTAGATCGCCCGGATCTCGGCATCCGAAAGGACACCCGCAAACATCGCAACTTCGTCGATCCTGCCGTTGAACGAGACTCGGCCCGTGTAATAAGGGGCACCCGCATTCTGGCTTCCGATGTACATATGCGATCCGATGGTCGGGATATGTGATCCGGTCTCGCCGACCGCAATGTCCCTTTGAACCCCGTCCAGATATACCTTTCCCTTAACGCTTAGATCAGGGTCATAAATTACCGTCAGGTTGTGCCATTTGTCCGCCGCGATCGGCAGCGGAACGGTCGTTACAAATGCGTGCAGTCCCCCGTAATCCCAATAGATACTTTTATCTTCGGTCAGGTTGATCGAATATTCCTCGTTTTCGTCAGAGATGCCTTTGCTTAACAGCATCTGGCTATTTGACAGGGAACCGGTCCTGAACCACATGTTGATCGAGAATCCGCCGGTCGGAAACTGAATATCCGGACTGTCGCCGACTCCCAGAAAATCTCCGTTGCCGTCAAAGCTGAAAGCCTGGCCGACGATACCGGTCGAATATGCGGCGTTTCCGGCGAGCAGGCCGTTGGCGAAGACCGGTCCCCTGATATCGTTCGGTGAATTGTCGCCCGGCCACCAAGAGGTCATGCTGCTCGGCGGCGGGACGCAGACGGGTTTGCACTTACCGGCACTGCCCGCGTTGAAGATCGACTGGATCTCGGCGGCTGACAATGCGCGGCCAATAATATCGACCTCGTCGATCAGGCCGTTAAATGAAGCAAATGATTCGCCAAATGCCGCCGTGCGGGCGTTGACGCCTACGGTCACAAAGGTATGCCCGGTATTGATCGCGGCGGAATAGCCGTTGCTGTTCACCAGCGTGCCGTTGATGTAGAGCTTTCTTGTTCCGGTGCTGCGGTCATAGGTCGCCGCAACGTGATACCACTGGTTTGCCGTCGGTATCACGCCGCCGGCCGACAGCGGATCATCATTTATCCTGAATTCAATGCTATTTCCCGTTAGTCGGATGTAATAGTCGTGCCCGAAGGGTGACGGCCCGGCACCGGCCGTCGATATGATATGCTGGTCGGTGTTTATATCCCGCGGAAATATCCAGGCGTCGAGCGTAATGGCCTCGGTCGGTTTGAGGCTGTTATCTACGGCCGCGACCTTCAAATAGTCGTTCACACCATCAAACTCGAATGCCTGGCCGACCTTGCCGGTTCCAAAGGCCGTCCCATTCATCAGGGTCCCATAGTTTGTGCCGACCAGGTCTTCGCCGCTGCCGTCGCCCGTCCACCATGCCGACATTCCGCTCGGAGCGGATGTACATTGTCCCGAAGCGAACCGGCCGCTGACCCCGATCAACAAAATTGCCGCCGCCGCCAATACGAAAGCGTTCCTATAAAATGACTTCGACATGATCTCACCTCCTGACAACTGTGGGAGACCTGACACAAAGATCAAATTCGTATCGCTCGCCAAGATCCCTCGTTCATCTGACGAACGTATTCTCGAGCGGGATATCGCCGGTTTGGCCGAACTGCTGAATAAGTATTCCGGCGGTCGAGCGGTTGACGTACCAGTTGGCCGAGGCCGGGCGGAAAACGCCGGGGTCGGCCTTGCCGTCGCCGTCAAAGTCGCCCGCTATCGGCATATCGCCCGCCGCACCGAACGGGAAAGCGTAGTACGACAGGTCGTCGCTGCGGAGCACGTACCAGAAACCGCTCGCCTGATCCCAGACGGCGATGTCCGTCCGCTTGTCGCCGGTAAAGTCGGCCGCGACCGCCTTGTTGGACGACTGGCCGAACTGCGTCGCGAAAACTCCGCCGGAACTCTGCGAGATCCACCATTCGGCTCCGTTCGAGCCGCCCGGGCGAAAGACCGCAAGGTCCGCCAGACGATCGCCGTCATAATCTCCCGGCACGGGCATATCGCCCGCCAGTCCGAACTGCCGTATGCGGATCGGCCCGGTCGACCAACTCATGTACCACGTCGTGTTCGTCGGGCGAAAGACGGCCGCGTCGGCCTTGCCGTCGCCGTCATAATCGGCCGGAGCCGGAATGTCGCCCGTGCCGCCGAACGGAAAGGCGTAGTATGTGAAATCCTCACTTCTGAGGACGTACCAGAAACCGCCCGACGGCCGCCAATAGGCGATATCCGTCTTGCCGTCGCCGGTAAAGTCGGCCGGTACGACCTTGTCGGTCGCCGCCCCGAACTGCGTGGCAAAACTGCCGCCGCCGCTCTTGAGAATCCACCACTCGCCGCCCGACGGCCTGAAGACCGATACGTCAGCCTTCAGATCGCCGTCAAAATCGAACTGCGGCTTCGGCTGCGGGTACACCGGGGCACACACGCCGAGTCCGCCGGTGTCGTAGATAGCGGCGATTTCGATCGCGCTGAGGGCACGTTGAAATATCGTGACCTCGTCTATCTCTCCGTTGACAAATCTCACGCATCCGGGCCCTGACAGGCACCGCCCGATGGCTGTCGCCCCACCGACGCCCGTATCAAATGCACTTGTACCCGATTGAGAACCGATCGAGACTCCGTTCAAAAACAGTTCGTTGATATTGCCGTTTCGCACAGCGGTGACGTGAAACCACGTTCCGGCCGACAACGATGTCGGCACCTCGAGGTCGTTATAGCTGCTCAGATCCGAACCAACACGGAACCGAAGCGCGTTCGGGGCAACAAATTCAACAAAATAAGAAGGGTCGTTCGGCGAATTGCCCGTTCCTGACACCTTGTGAAAAAGTGTCTGAATGCTTGCCAGCGACTGAAGCCTGGCCCAAAATGCTATCGAAAAATTATTGGCCCTAAAATCCAGTTGGCCATGGTTGTTGACCGAAACAAAATCGTCAGTTCCGTCAAAGCTGAACGCTTCTCCGACCCTGCCCGATACGATCGCGGCACCATTGACCAAGTCACCGTGGCTGGTGCCGATAACGTCATTGGCATGGCCGTTGCCGGTCCATCGGTTCGATTCGTTCGCCGGTGCCTGGATACAGCTCCGGCAATTGCCCGCACTTCTGGCGTCGTACGTTGCCTGTATCTCGGCAGGTGAGAGCGCACGGGTCAGGATCTCGACCTCGTCTATCTGTCCGTTAAACGTGGCATTGACCAGGCTTCGGTCGTTTCTGACCTGTCCGCCGATCCAGACGTACTTGTACGAATTTGTATTGATCGCCGCACCGGCCGCGGTGACACCACCTCCGTTATCCGGCACTCCGTTCACGTAAATGTCGATATTGCCGTCATTTACGGTCGCCGTTACGAAGTACCAGTTGCCGGGAGCGTACGATTGGGCCGTGACCCGTTCGATGTGCGACTGCGGGTTGTTGTTTATGCCGCAGTCGAAGTAGAAGTTTGGGGCGCCCGAAATATTGTAGTACAACAGCCGGCATTGCTGGGTGTCCCAGACCGGAAGCGTCGAATCTCCCACTCCGAATACTGCCAGATACTCGCCCACGTTCGAGATCGCCGTCGGCCGCACCCAAGCCTGATAGGTGGCCTGCGGGCCGCCCGCGATATTGGTCGTATTTGGCGCGAATACATAGCTTTGGCTGCCGTCAAAGCCGAACGCCTGATCGACCTTGCCGGCGGTAAATGCGACGTTGCCCGAGACTTCGCCGTGGTGCGACGCCGCGCTGTCCGCGGGGCTGCCGTTGCCGGTCCACCAGCCCGCGATATTCGCCGGGATCGGCGAACAGGCACAGACGCCGGCGTTCGAAGCGTTGTAAATCGTTTGTATCTCGACCGTTGACAGCGGCCGTCCGTAAATACCAACCTCGTCGACTGCTCCGTCCAACTGAAGGACGGCCTGGCCGTTGTCCTTGTCAGTACCGATCAGCAGCGGGGCCGCGTCGTATGTGATATTGGCCTCGTAGGTCGCGGTGGCGATTATCGACCCGTCGACATAGAGCCGGTGGACATGAGTCGTGCTGTCGTAGGTAAACGCCATATGATACCAACGCCCCGCGGTCGGCGTGAATGGTGCCCCGATCGAACCAGACGACGTGCCGGCATAGAGTGACACGCCTTGCCGCCAGATAACGTATGAATTCGCCGAGCCGCTAACGAAGGGTTTTGAGATCATCGCGGACTGGGCTGCCGAATTGTTGAATTTGATCCAGCCTTCCAATGTAAGGCCGTTTGTCGGACGCAGGCTCGGGCTGTCCGGAATGTTTACGTACTGATCCGCTCCGTTGAAGGCAAATGCCCGTCCGACCATTCCGTTTGTAAACGTCGCACCATTGATCAACGCTCCACTATTGCCGCCTACCGAGTCTATCGGGGAATCATTGCCCCGCCACCAGCTGATCCGGCCGGCCGGCGGTGTCGCGCAGACGGGCTGACACTCGTTGAGGAGTATCGAGACCGAGTTTGAGCCGCTGTTGGCGGCCACGAGATCCATTCGGCCGTCGCCGTTAAGTTCGCCAAAGGCAACCGAGAACGGCGAATTGCCGACCGCATGCACGGTCGCCGCGGCGAATCCGCCGGCACCGTCGCCGAGCCGGACGCTGACCTGGTTCGAAGAGGTATCCGCCGTCGCAATGTCCGGCAGGCCGTCGCCGTTTATGTCGCCGACCGCGACGTGGTTGGGTGCCAGGCCGACAGCCAGGCTGGCTGCCGGGCCAAAGCCGCCGCTGCCGTCACCGAGCCTCAGGGTAATGTCGCCCGAGATGCGGTTGGCTGTCAGGACATCCTGATCGCCGTCGAGGTTGACGTCGGCCGCGGCCGCGTAGATCGGATCCGAGCCGACAGGGAAATTGGCCGGCGAAGCAAAGCCGCCCGACCCGTTGCCGATCAGTACGGAAATGTTGCTTGTTGCAGTGTTGGCTGTGACGATGTCCTGTTTGCCGTCGGCGTTGAGGTCGGCGACCGCCACCGAGTTTGGCCCCGATGCGACCGCGTATGTTGTCGGTGCGGCAAAGGCTCCGAGTCCGTCGCCGAGCAATATCGCGACGCTCGCGACGCCTGACGTCGCGACGGCCGCGTCCCGCTTGTTGTCGCGGTTAAAATCGCCGAGAGCCACCCAATACGGGTGCGAACCGGCGGGAAAGTTTGCCGCCGTGACAAAATTCCCGCTGCCGTCGCCGAGCAGTACCGAAATATTGTCGGACCCCCAGTTCGCCGAGACGATGTCCTCAAAGCCGTCGCCGTTGACGTCGCCGACTGCGACGTTATTCGGATTTGAGCCGACCATATGATCGATCGAGAACGTGATTCCGCCAGTGCCGTTGCCGAACGCGACCGTCACGTTTGACGCTCCAAAGTTGGCTGTCGCAAGGTCCTGAAAGCCGTCGCGGTTGAAATCGGCCGGGACCGCCTGCCTCGGCCCGCCGCCGACGTTCGTGTTAGCCGCGGCGGAAAGCGCCGCATTGCTGCACGTGGCGGTATTGGCGACCGTTATGGCAAATCCGGTCGAGGAATTTCCGCCGGATTCAAACGACACGACCGTTACCGGAAACACGCCGGCCGGGTGAGCGTTGGTCACGCGGATGACACCGGTCGTCGGGTCAGCCGTGAGTGTGCCTTTAAAATTGGTATCCGAATACGCGACAAGGCGCAGCGTTCCGACCGGCGGGCTGCTGGGCGTGACCGTCATATTTCCACCCAGTCCGACCTCTGTGGCCGGATAGCTCCCGAGCGATGTCGCGGCCGACCTCGTGCCGATGGTGTATGAAAGTGCGATCGCGATCACGATGATCGCGAACAGGATAAACAAAATGATGCGGAAATTGGTCTCGCGGCTTAGAGTGAACATTGCCTTTTACCTCCCGATTGGAGCGAGCCGGGTTGGCACGGACCGTGTGGAAGCGGTGCTTTTATGTGGAGAGGAAACCTATGTTCCGTCTTCGCTGCACCCGGCAAAATCGCACAATGCGCCGATGATATCTAATTTAATCGTATGCCTGTTTC
>CALDGX010000169.1 GCA_937941715.1 uncultured Chloracidobacterium sp.
GTTTAATATTCTTTAGGTGCTTTTCGCCCTCGAACGCCAGCGACTTTTGCTGGGCAAAGATGTTGACAGATAAAGCAATAATTACAAAAACGGCTAAAAAGAAAGTCTTCATCATATAAAATAAATATATCATTCAAAGACGGTTTTTGCTCATATTGGGCAGCAGATCGCAAAAAGTATACACCGCGAGCACCAAGATCCTCGTCGTTTTTCCGTTGCGCCGATCGCACGTCGATAAACCCGAAGGCTAGATCACCGTCGTTAATTTTTGCGATAGTGCTCGATGCCGCCGCTGATCTCGAGTGCGATCTTGCCTTCGGAATGGGCGTAGTCGAGATGGGCGATCGCCTCTGAAATGGCGAGAAATCGGTGAACGTCGTGTTCGAACGATTCGGCGAAGAGACGCTGTGCGACCGAGTATGCGGTTGCCCCTCCGTTGTCGAGCAACCCGATGACCTTCCGCTGGCGGTCATCGATCGCCCTGACATATCGGTTGAATATCTCATCAAAATCGGTCACCGGTTCACCGTGGCCGCCGTACGCCAACGTCGGCGAATAGCTGCGAAGTCGGGCGAGCGAAACCAGATATTCGGCAAGTGAACGGAACCGCTTTGACGGGTCGAGCGGGTCCGGCGAGAAAATGGGATTCGGCGTGATCCGTTTGATGACGCAGTCACCGCATATCAATGTCCGATCCGCCTCTCGCACAAACGAGCACGAGCCCGGCGTGTGCCCGGGCGTGTGAAGCACTCGCAGTGAGCCGCCGTCGAACAGTAACTCGGCGTCGTCCCTGAGCGGCGAATATTCGCCTTCGTCGAGTGAATCCGTCAAAAGGCTGATCTCCTCATAAAGCCCCCGCATATCCTGAAAGACCTCGTCCGGCACACCGGAACGCAGCATCAGGGTCCGGTGTTCCTCATGTGCGAGCCGCCCGACCAGATTTCCGGTCTCCCATTCGTGGATCAAAACCTCGGCGTTTTTCGATTCATCCCTGACCCTCTTGGTCAGGCCGCAATGGTCCTCGTGGGCGTGGGTCAAGACTATCCGCCTGACGTCGGCAAACCCGATCCCGTGCTGCCCGAGTTTTTCGCGAAGGACTTTGGCCGCCTCAGGGGTTTTGGGGCCCACGTCGATCAGCGTAACCGGGTCTTCCTTTATCAGGTAAACATTTACATCTCCCACATAAAACGGGGTTGGGATCGACAGCGGTATTATCTTCATAAAAATTAACGCGGCAACTGACACTGATAACACGAAACTCGTGCAAAATACAGCGTCAAAGGTCCCTTCTTTACATATCGCGCGGTAACAGTGCCCCGCTTCGGCTTTCGGGGAATTCATTTGTTTCGGCGGCCGAATTGTTAAAGGCTCGTACCGAATTGTAATGATTCGATTGATCTATCGACTAAAATTACAAAAAAGCTACATTTTTGCTTGCCTAAATGAAGTTTTTGGGGTAAAAATTTCAAAGCTAATCTATTCTTTGCAATTATCTGTCCGCAATAGTTTTAAGTAAGTTTGTATCCGATCATCGATCCGATCCAGGCAAGCGGGGTATTCCAAAATTCCCCTTTAAGATCCAGCAGCGGCAATTGCCGGCAGAAATTCAGATGTACCAAGAGTTTAAGGAGATAAAATCAATGAGATCATTACCGTCAAAAGCGGCGGCGACCATTTCACGTTTAGTGATGTTTGCGGTCGCGTTGCTGGTGTTTTCAGCGTCTGCGCTGGCACAGGCACAGGCAACCGCTGCCGACCTTTCGGGAACGGTCACCGACCCGAGCGGCGCTGTCGTCGCCGGTGCTACCGTTACAGCCAAGAATATCGGCACTAATGCCGCACGTACCGTCGTTTCAGGACCCGATGGCGATTATCAGTTCATCGGCCTGCCGCCGGGCGAATATGAGATCTCCGCACAGGCGTCCACCTTTAAGAAAGTGGTCATCTCGCCTGTCCGGTTAACGGTTGGCCAGAGCGCCGAACTTTCGATCAAGCTTGAGATCGGTGCCCAGGATGTTGTCGTTAACGTTTCAGGCGACGATGTTCAATTGATCGAGACGACCCGCACGACCGTCGCGAACACGATCGATCAGGCCCGTATCAACAATCTGCCGATCAACGAACGCAGTGCGACCGGTTTTGCACTGACGCTTTCGACGGTTGGCCGCGATAATGGACGCCCGGTCGGCCCGGCGCCGACGTCAGGCCTCAACATCGGCGGTCAACGCGGCCGCTCGACACTGGTCCAGGTCGATGGAGCCGACTTTACCGACAACTCGATCAACGCCGCCCGCTCGACCGTTTCGCAAGAGGCGGTTCAGGAATATCAGGTGACGACCAACTCGTACATGCCTGAATTCGGACGTGCGACCGGCGGTATCGTCAACGTTGTGACCAAGCGCGGTACAAATGAATTTCACGGTAATGTTTTCGGTTTTATCCGCGACCGCAGCATCCAGGCAAAAAACGCCTTTGCTCCGCTGATCGACAATGATCCGAAGAAAAAGCCGGGATACACGCGTACCCAGTACGGTGCTACGCTCGGCGGCCCGATCGCTCGTGAAAAGGCATTCTTCTTTATCGCCTTCGAACAGCGTCGCCGTCAGGAATCAGGATTCTTTACCGGCGACATCATTGGCGGTGCGACGTCGAGCGTCACGATCGGTGCTCCGATCCTGCCGTTCACCCAGACGTTTACCGGACTGACCTCGGCTCAGGCATCTTACGTTCAGTCGCTGATCGCTTCGGGCGTTCCGGCAAACATCAGCCAGGCCGTCAGCTATGCTTATTTGACGTCGGCAGGCACCCAAACCGCACTCAATGGCGGCAGCACACTGATCAGTGCCGGCGGTGCGATCCCGGCCGGACAGGTCGTCGGCAACCGCTTTTTCCTTTCAGGAGCACCGGTGCCTTTGACGCGTAACGCAAGCGGTGAATTCGTCGCTTTCCGTCCGCTAAATCAGCTCCGCCGTGTATTTCCGATCTCTGAGGCAACGACCTATTATTCGGGCCGCTATGATCAGGTGCTCGACGACAAGAACCAGATGTCGATCCGTCTTGGGTACAACCCGAGCCGAATCAATGGTATTCAGGACGAGTCGCAGAACCAGACGCTCGGACAGAATGACTATTCGCGTACCGGCATCCAGGACCTCAAGGACGTTTCATT
>CALDGX010000170.1 GCA_937941715.1 uncultured Chloracidobacterium sp.
TCGGTCACCGACCCGACACCGGGCAACAACTCGGCGACCGACACCGACACTATCACGCCTTCTGACACGGTGGCGCCGACGGCGGTTTCGACGCCGGCCGGGGTTAACACGCCCGGCGGTTCGAGTTATGTGTTCCAGGTGACCTACGCTGACAATACGGCGATCAACGTCTCGACGCTCGACAGCAGCGACGTGATCGTAACCGGGCCGTCGGCTTTCTCGGCACCGGCGACATTTGTCACGGTCGATAACAACACCAACGGCACGCCGCGAACGGCAACGTACTCGATCACGCCTCCGGGAGGTACGTGGGATGCGGCCGACAACGGCACGTATTCGGTCGTGATGCAGGCGTCGCAGGTATCCGACACGATCGGCAATTTCGTATCGGCCGGTACGCTCGGCACTTTCCAGGTACTGCCGCTGACGCTGACGGTCGACCGCACGGACGACACCGCGGCGGCCAACGCCTGTACGGCGGCGGCCAATGACTGCAGTCTGCGCGGTGCGATCTCGAGGGCCAATACGGCGACCACCAACGACACGATCAACTTCGACGCGGCCGTTTTCGCGACGCCGCAGACGATCCTTCTCGGCAATACCGAACTCGTGCTCAACAACAGCGGTACGATCAACATCGTCGGCCCCGGAGCCGACAAGGTGACGATCGACGGCAACAACGCGTCCCGGATCCTGGTCAACAGCACTGGTCTGGTCGCGACCGTCAGCGGCATCCGCTTTACCAAGGGCAACGGCGTCGGTACGACCAACACCGGCCGCGGCGGTGCGATCTATAACACCGGCGGCAACCTTACGATGAACGGCGTTATCATCAACGGCAACGCTGCTGCCAACGGCGGAGGCTTTAATACGGCGGGCAACGGCACGACGACGATCATCAACTCGTGGATCTACGGCAACACGACGACCGGATCGGGCGGCGCTGGGCAGAACTTCTCGGGTTCGACGCTCAACATCATCAACTCGTCGATCACGGGTAACACCAGTGCATCGACCACGGTCGGCGGCGGCGGCATCCAGGCGAACGGCACCGTCTTTGTCACCAATTCGACCATCGGCGGCAATACGGCGACCGGCGGTTCGGGCGGCGGTATCTTCTATAACGGAGCCAACCTGACGATCACTAACTCGACCATAGCGGGCAACACCTCGACCAACAACGGCGGCGGTATTCACGCCAGTGTGGCGACGGGAACGGTCCGCAACTCGATCATTGCCGGCAACAACGGCACGGCGACGTCGGTCGACGCGACCGGCACCTGGGTCTCAAACGGCAACAACATCATCGGCGTTGTCGGCCTTTCGGGCGGATGGGTCGGCTCTGACCTGCAAAATACCGATCCGCTGCTAGCACCGCTCGGTTTCTACGGCGGCAACGGCCTGACATTTGCGCTGACGTCGCTCTCGCCGGCGATCAACGCTGCCCAGGGCTGCGTGCTGACGCTGACCTGTTCGGGCACCAACCCGGCGGCCGCGATCACGCTCGACCAGCGTGGTGCAGCTCGTATTGGGGCAGTTGATATCGGAGCGTTTGAGTTGAACAACTCGGCGAACGGCGGTTCGTACGTCGCGGTGCTGCCCTCGGGCCTGCAAAACTCGCCGTATTCGTACCAGTTGACGGCCAACAACGGCCCGTTCATACAGGTCGTCACCAACGGCACATTGCCGAACGGCATCGTCCTGTCAACGGCCGCGGCGCCCGAGACAGCGACCTCGCTGGCAGGCACGCCCACGGTGTTCGGTGTGTTCAATTTCGGCGTCACATCGTCGTCGGGTGCCAACTTTAACCTGACGAACTACACGCTGACGGTATTCGCGGCGGCGGGCTCGCCGGTCTTTATCGAGGGCCGCCTGACCGACACCAGCGGCCAGCCGGTCAGGAACGCGTCTGTCGTTCTCACCGACACGGGCGTCCTGAAGCGCGTCACGCTGACGTCGCCGCTTGGCTATTACCGATTTGAGAACGTACCGGCCGGGCCCGGCTACACGATCGGTGTTGCGTCGAAGCGTTATACGTTCACGCCGGTCAACTTTACGGCCAATCTCAATATCACCGGCCTCGATCTGGTCGGCACACCTCTGCCGTAAGAACTGCGGCATACAAACAAAAAAAGAGGGGGCCGCGGGGCCTCCTCTCTTTTTTTGTGTGGTGTCACTGGGGCAATGCGATGAGATCAAGATCCGTGATATTGTCCGCGACCGATATCAGGCGTTCGGGCGGTTCGAACCTGAATCGCCTCGACGCGACCGATATCACATAGTCTTCGCCCGCCGCGACGCCGTCGAAAGCGTATGTGCCGAAGCTGCCGGTCTGTACCGTGCGGGTTTCACCGGCCCGGTTTCTGAGCGTGACGATGGCGTTGACGATGCCCCGTCCGTCAGCGGTCATGACCCGGCCGGAAATGCTCACGCCCGCCGCTGTCGGATACAGGAGGCCGATGCCCCAATCCGAAAAGCTAGAGACACCCGTAACGTAAGCGGTGTTTGCCGTCGGATCGATCCAGTTCGGCGTTACCTCGGTCGTGACGCCCGACTCGTATTTGAAGACCTTAAAGGTCGGTTCGGCACCGACCACGTCGGCGTCCTTGTAGGTAAACGCAAGGTTGGCGGTGATCGTGCCGGTCTTGGTCAGCCGCCACTGCCGCGTTACCGAATTGTACGGGTCGAGGAATGGGAGCATCGTGCCGGTGGTCGAAACCGTCAGGCTCGATCCGGCGACGACGTCCGTGATCTCGACGCTCACGGGCATGCCCGAGGGGCTTTCGGCGGGACGGTTGGTCATGATCACGGGCTCGGGGCCGACGGGGAACGTGTACGTTCCGGTCGTGCAGAATATCCGTGTTATCTCGCCGGCGACAAATCCGCCCGGGCCGGTCGAGGTTATTTCCGAACTGCAATCCAATGTCAGCACGTGTCCTTCGGTCATTACCGTACCGCCGAGGTCGAGCGTTCCGTCAATATGGATGTCGCCGGCGAGGCATGAACCGTCGCCGAGCGAGACCGTGCTGTATGTGCCGGCCGGAACGTACGCCGTGCCGACGGTGTAAAGGTCGGGTGCCGACGCTGAGGTATTTGTCGTCAGGTTGCCGGAGGTGTCGCGAGCCGCAACATAGTACGCGACGGCACTGCCGGCCGGTGCTCCGGGTATCGTGCAGGTCACGTCCGGAAAGCTCACACCGCACTGCACGGCCGTATACTCGCCGCCGTTTACCGAGTAATAGATGGTCACCGCGTTGACGCCGACGTTGTCGGTGACGTTGACCGCGACGTCGATCGGGTCGATCGACGTGGTGTTGGCGATCGGCGTGAAGGTGATCACCGGCCCGAGTATGTCGTCATTGTCGACGATCGTTACGTTCTGCGACGTGGTCGTACCGAGCACGATGCCTGAGGACGGTGACGATATCGTCAGGATGGCTGTTTCGGGGCCTTCGATGTCGTTGTCATCGGTCACGTAGAATTTCGCCGTGCCGACCTTTTGATGATCGGGTATCGTGATCGTCGCGGTGCTGAGCGTATAGTCGCCCGCGGTGATTCCCGCACCCGAAACGCCCAACGCGACCGTCTGAGCACCGTTGACGTCATCGCTTGCAGTTGCCGTAACTGTGATCGCGGTACCGGCCGCCTCATAACCTGTCAGCGGTGCCGCGGAAAGCTCGACGCTCCGCCGTCTGTCCACGACGGTGACACTTGCCGCCGCCGTGTTTCCCATACCGAAATTTGCTGATGTCACGCGGCTCGTGACGTTATTTTTGACGCCCGTGCCGGCTCCGGTCACGGTCAGGCTGATGACGCAATTGCCGCCGCCCGGGATCGTCGCGTTCGCGAGCGTTACCACGTTTGACGCGACGGTCAGCGTGCCGCCGCATTCAGCCGATGTCTGGTCGGGCACGGTCAGTCCGTCGGGCATCGCATCGGTAAAGCCGACGCCGGTCATCGCCTCGGCCGGATGCGGGTCGGTGACCATAATGGTCAGCGACGTTGCCGCACCGAGGTCGATCTCGGCGGCGCCGAAAGTCTTTTCGATCGACGGCGGCCGACGGTATTCGTATGCTCCGCGATCATCAAATGTACGTATTCCAATGCCGGTATTTGCCGTCATCGGGTCGTCGATCCGCGGTCTGCCGTCGAGATCCGTTGCAGGTTCGCCCGCCGCGTCCGAGTCAGCACTGTCGATGGCCGGCGAGCCGCTCAATAAGTGATAATCGCCCACCGCCGAAGTTCCCTCATATGGAACGCCGTCGTGCCGCAGAACGGGAGCGACCGGTGCCGCAAAGAGTGGGTCGCCCTCGAGCCCGTTCACCTCCTGGCCCGGCACCGCCGCCTGCATTGCCGCGAGTGTCATATAGTTGACGTTGTTCCAGATGATCTGGACCGGCGCACTGCCGATGTTAAAGACATTGTGGTCCGAAACCGTACCAGCCACCGACGCCGCATCGACCCGCAGATTGCCGCCAAAAGAGCCGGTCGGCGGCGTGTATCCGTTATTCGCGGTAATGTTGTTGCGGATGACCGCGTGATGCGAGCCGGTCGCGGGTTCGCCTTCGAAATTGATGCCGACGGTTCCGTTGCCGTGAACGGTATTGCCGACGACCGTGTTGTACGGCGAATTATTAGTGTCGATGCCGTGGTCGCCGTTCTCATAGCTGAGATTGCCGGCGATCAGATTGTAGCTCGACGCGACGCCGAGGTCGTGATAATAGACGTTGATACCGCTGTCCTCATTGCTGTAAACGATATTGTGAATGACGGTGTTGTAACTCGAACCGGTCAGTTCGATACCCGCGGCGTCGGTCTCGACGACCGAAAAGTTCGCGTACGACACGTTATTACTGACGATATTGTGATCGCTGTTGAGCACCAGCCTGATGCCGATGCACGTATTGTGGTCGGTCGTGTTGCCCGATATCTCGGAGTATGTCGTGCCGCGAAGATAGATGCCCTGTTCGTACGGGTGCGTCGGCGATGTCACTCCCGATCGGCTGACGCGATTGTTGATGATCGTCAGGTGATCAGACGCGTCGGCGTAGATGCCCTTATACGCCGTGTTGTCGATGTTAAATCCGTCGATGACGATGTAGCTCTTTGAGCCCATCGCGAACGCGCTTCCAAACCCCGCAGTGTTGCCCGTTACCGTCACGTTCGGATCGGCCCGAAACGTCACCGGCTGGCCGGCGGCACCGCTGTTCGGGTAGACCGTCTCGGCGTAGGTGCCGTGCAGTACGCGGACGTTCTTGCCGGCGGTCGCCAGTGCCGCACCGCGTGAGATGGTGCAGAAGGGCAATTCGGGTGTAATGCCGCTGTTACTGTCGGAACACGCGGCGTTGGTGTTATCGACGTAGTACG
This sequence comes from uncultured Chloracidobacterium sp., assembly GCA_937941715.1. GTDB lineage: Bacteria > Acidobacteriota > Blastocatellia > Pyrinomonadales > Pyrinomonadaceae > OLB17. Next base: position 5,368 of record CALDGX010000170.1, read on the forward strand.
TCTCGTCGTCGATGATCGTGCCGGCCTTGACGCCGTCACTGATCGCGGCGTTGACCGGCGTATCGATCGTCAGGTCAAATGTCTCGTCAGCTTCGGTAATGTTGTCCTGCGTTATCGCGACCGTAACGGTCGTCGAGGCGGCTCCGGCATTGATCGTGCCGGTTCCCGACGCGGTGGTGTAGTCCGCACCGGCGATGGCCGTACCGTCGCTCGTCGCATAGTGAAATGTCGATGCCAGCTCGCTCGCACCTGATTGCAGCACCGTAAAGCTCATCGTCCCGGCACTCTCCGGGGCTGACGCCACCTGCAGTGAGAGCGTCGGTACGGATTCGTTATCCGCGATCGTCACGTTTTGCGACGTGACGGTGCCGAGCGTGATCCCGCCCGACGGCGAACTGATCGTCAGTGCCGCCGTCTCGCTGCCTTCATAGACGGCGTCGTCCGTGACCGTGAATGTCGCCGAGCCGGTCGTCGCATCGTTGGGGATCGTGATCGTCGTACCGCTCAGCGTATAGTCGCCGGCCGTGATGTTTGTGCCGGTGACGCCGAGGCTGACCGTCTGGTTGCCGACGACCGGGCTTGACGCCGTGACGGTCGCGGTCACGACGGTTCGGTCGGTTTCGCTCGCGGCCGCGGGATCGACCGACAGTTGAACGTTATTTAGCGGATTTGGCTTTGCCGTGAGGTCATCGACGCCGAGGGCGTCGTCGGCTCCTGAGGGGTTATAGTCGCTCCATCTGATCCAGAGCGTGCCGCCGTTGGCGATATTCAGGCCGGTGATCGTACTGCTGATGGCGGTGCGGTTGGCGGCGTTATTGCCGTCGAGAGCGGTTGCCGGCGATGTGTTG
>CALDGX010000171.1 GCA_937941715.1 uncultured Chloracidobacterium sp.
CGAAAATCGCCCGCTGGCTTTTTGAAACGGATAGCCGTAATTATCTCTTCGGGCTGTTTGGCGAGGTGCTTGTAGCCGAGATAGAGATCACGCAGTCTCGATGTTCGTTGCCGGCCGCCCGCTGACGCAGGCGGTTCCGACAGGTCGATCTCGGCGTCGAGGGCGAGGAACCACACCGTCATGTCGCCGATCGGCGAGGCGTTAATGAAATTACCGGCGAGCGTCGCCATGTTGCGGATCGGGGTCGATGAGACCAGTTTAAGGTGTTTGTAAAGATCGGGAAAGATCGCGTTCATCATGGGCGACTCGAGCAGGTCGGTGACCGTCGCGGAAGCTCCAATCTCGATAAACTCGCCTGCGTCGCGAATGCCGCGAAGCTCATCTTCGTACAACAACGGCATCGCCGCCGACTCTGCCATTTCGTCATGGCGCTGGACGTAGAGGTCAGTGCCGCCACCGGTCGGAACCGCCTGTATCATCGGGCTGCCAGTCACATGGGCGTTGAAATATGTCTGCTCGCCGAGTTCTCGCAGCCTGGGTGCAATATCGGCGAAGTATGGTGGAACGCAGGATGCAGTTGCCATATCGAACCGGTCGGCGTCTGACACTTGCGGTTCTGACAATAACTTTGCCGCGCGTTCGATCGACTTGTACCCGGTGCAGCGGCAGATGTTGCCGTCGATCGCGGAGATCTTGTCGGAGCCGTCAATGCACGCCCCGGTCAGCGACATCACAAAACCGACAGTGCAAAATCCGCATTGGGTGCCGCTCTCGTCGACCATCGCCTGTTGGACCGGCGTCAGCGAACCGTCTGAGGGGTTGATGCCCTCGATCGTGACGATGTGCTTACCCGCGGCGTTGGCCAGCGGCATCAGGCACGATGTCATCGAACGGTAGCGGACGCGTCCATCCATTAACTCGCCGACGAGAATCGTACACGCACCGCAGTCGCCTTCGCGGCAGCCGATCTTGGTCCCTTTGAGGTCCTGTCGATAACGGACAAAATCGAGCACGGTCGTGCCCGCCGGCAGATCCGTCGAAATGTCTCGATCATTGAGAATGAACTTGATCATCAATCAAAACTGCATCCGGGTGCGACGGTACGACCGCACTAAAACCTTCGGATCAATACAACCCCCACGGTAATGAGGAAAATTCCGGCGACACGGGCCAAACTGACCTTGGTCTCCGGAACGCCGAGCAGGCCGAAATGGTCGATAACGAGAGTCACGAGCATCTGGCCGGCGATTATCAAGCTGAACGTCATCGCGACGCCTAGCCTCGGGACAAGCGTCACGGCGGCGGCCACAAAAAAGGCACCCAGCAGGCCGCCGATCCACGAGATCGGTGCGGCATCCTTAACTGACGCCAAATTGCCAAGCGGCGACCCCGAAATGATCAGATAAACAAACAACGCCGCGGTTCCGACGACAAACGATACAAATGCGGCCAGTATCGGGCTCTCGACGGCCACCGCGAGTTTGTTGTTGATGGCCGCCTGCGTCGGCATCATCGCCCCTGCCGCAAGCGCCAGTAAGATAAAGAAAACTGTATTGGACATTGTCAGATCAATACGCGGTCTTGTCGGGTTTTTCGGTCCAGGCTCGAAATACCTTCTGCGCCTCTTCGCGAAGCAGGTTCTGCATCGGCAAGTGCCGTTCGGCGTTCGGCTTTTCGATCTCCTTGTAAAATTCCTCGTCGTCAAATCCGGCGGCCGCGGCGTCAGCCTGTGTGCCGGCGTAAAAGATCGCTTCCGGACGTGACCAATAGATCGCACCCAAACACATCGGACACGGTTCGCACGACGTGTAAACAGTGCATCCCTCCAACTGGAACGTACCCAGATTGGCACAAGCGTTGCGGATCGCTACCACCTCGGCATGGGCCGTCGGATCGTTGGTCGAGGTGACCCGATTGTTGCCCTCGCCGACGACGCGTCCGTCCTTAACGACAACACAGCCGAACGGGCCGCCGTCGTTCGACTCCATTCCGAGCCGAGCGAGTTCGACCGCGCGAAGCATAAATTCACGGTGCTGTTCGTTCATTACTGTTTGGGGCCCGTCAGCTTTATTTCATAAAGCTTTTTCCAGTTCTTGCCGGTAACGAATATACGATCCTTTTCCGCGTCGTATGCGATACCGTTAAGCGTGTTTTCAGATTTCGGGTGGTAATTATCGGTCGAATCAGGCGGCGGCTGATCATCCGGCGATATCCCTCGAAGGTCGATCCAACCGAGCAATTTACCGGTGGCCGGATCGATCCTGGCGATGTGGTTCGGTTTCCCAAGCACGTCAGGCTGCTCCGAATGCCAGACATTCGCCCAGATCTCACCCTTGATAAACTCGAGTTCGTTCATCTGCAAAAGCGGCTTGCCGTTCTCCTGCATGACGGCGATCATTCGTTTTGATGTAAATGTTTCCGGGTTCATTACCCTTATGACGTGTGTCCCATCGGTCATGAAAAGGTCGGTGCCGTCGGTCGTGATGCCCCAGCCCTCGCCTTGATACTTGAATTCGCGGATCAACTTAAAATCGTTTACGTCGAAGACCCGCCCGATGCCCTGACGCCACGTGATCATGTAGATCTGACCGTTTAATAAAGCACTGCCCTCGCCGAAATCCTCCCGCGGCAGGTCAAATTTCTGCAACACCTTACCGGTCTCGATCTCAACTTTTCTTAACGACGACCGGCCTTCCTCACCGGTGCTCTCGTAAAGGAAACCGTTGTGATAGAAAAGTCCCTGTGTAAACGCTTTGGGGTCGTGCGGATAGGCCTTAACGACCTCATAACCGTAAACCGGCACCGGCGAAGACGAAGGTTTTGCAGCATTGGTGCCGCTATTCGAAACGTTGGGTTTCGGTACATTTGCCGCTCCGGAACATCCCGCGAGAACGGTCACGACGAAAACAAATAGAACAAAACGCATATTTTTAATATTGCCACGGGCTGTTGGTCATTTCCCGAGGGCCTTGTTGATCGCACTACGGAAACCCGAGGGCGAAAGCCGTCTCACGCGGACGCCGTTAACATAGATCGTCGGGGTTGACCCGATGCCATAGTTCTCACCCTCGGCCTTGTCCTTTTGCACCTCGGCGGCGACTTTTTCGGAGCTAAAGTCTATCTCAAATTGTTTCACATTCAAACCAAGTTCGGCGGCATAACGTTTGAGCGATGCGGCATCGAGCGCGTCCTGCCGCTGATACAAAAGATCGATGTATTCAAAGAATTTGCCCTGTGCGGCGGCGGCACCGGCAGCCAGTGCGGCCGAAAAAGCGTTTTCGTGAATACCGGTTAACGGAAAATCACGAACAACGAACCTGATCTTGCCGGGAAATTCGGCGATCACCCGCTTCAAGATCGGATGAGCGGCCGAGCAGGCCGGGCACTGAAAGTCGCTGAACATCACGATCGTGACCGGGGCGTTCGCCGGGCCCTGTGCGGGATCGTCATCGACTGAGATCTCCTCGGCCTTTGGTTCGGGCGACTTGTAGAGAATATTGACCTTGTATTTGGCGTAGAGGCGGGTTTGAAGGTCATCGACCAGCCGTTCACGTTCTTCGTCAGAATAGTCCTTAAGTTTATTGGTCACCTCAGCGGCAAAATAGTCCGCGGTGTCGATACCCTTTAATTTTGCCTCGTCGGCCGCCAGTGTATTAAGGATCAGGTCGTCTAATTCAAAAAGCACCCGATCGCTCGCATCGGCCTGAATATCAAACAGGTCAGCTCGCGTGGCCGTATCATATTGCTGAACCGTGATCGCCGTCCCGGCGACGGTGACAAGTACGTCAGCCGGCTTGAGATCACGCGAATTTACATCCTTGCCGGGCACTACTTTGTACTTTGCCTTTAAGCCGCTGATCAGAGCCTGGATCTGTTTCTGCTCGGATTCGCCCTTTAGATATTTGACGATCGTCTTGCGCACCTCCGCAAGCGACTTATTGCCGAGGGCCTCCCGGTTCGCATCATAGACCGCCTTGATGTCGGCTTCCGCGGGTTCGGCGATCTTTGCTCGCAGTTCGGCGAGCATTTTTTCCGCTGTCGTTTGCCTCGCTTTGGCTTCAGCGTCGATCAGCGCCTCGGCCGTCACCTGGTCGAGAAGCTGTGTCCGGGCCTTGGAGATATTTGCCGGAAGTTCTGAGATAGCCGCCTGTGCCTCGGCCGAAAGATCGCCCAACTTGAATGAGTGACCGGTCGCGGTCGCGATTACGTCGGCCGGTTGCTGGGCGTGGACGGCCGCGGCGATAAAAAGCAATATTGTGATTATGAATGGCTTCATTTAGTGCTTGGTAAAAACAATAAGATGAATCTTAACAAAACACCGTTGGATTGGCATTCTGCAACAGGTCACCTGCGGCCGATACGCGGAGTGTGCGAACATCGCGGCGGGAGGGCCATCTTGATCGTATTGGCTGCGTCACCGAGATTCGGCCGTCATTCGCATACCATATTTTGGACGGAGCGTGATCTGCGGATTGACGCCGATCTTTTGGCCCGGTTCAAGCCGGAATTTCCATTTGCGGGCGAAAATCGCGATCAGTAAGATGCCCTCGGTCCAGGCAAAACTCTCACCGATACACCGTCGGACACCGCCGCCGAACGGGAAGTATATGTAGCGTTGCCCGGCCTCTTTGACGGTCGTTGATGACCACCTTTCGGGAATGAAATCGAGCGGTGCTTCCCAAAATCTCGCGTCCCGGTGCATGACGTACGGGCTTGTGAGCACAAGCGTCCCGGGCCTTGCCGTAAAGCCGCCAAAGTCGTGATCTTCGACGGTATTTCTACCGATCGCCCATGCCGGCGGAAAAAGCCGCATCGATTCGGCAAGAACCGCCTCTGTGTATTTGAGCAGCGGCAGATCGTCGATCGTCGGGCACCGCCCTTGCAGTACCGTGTCTAGTTCGGCGTGAAGGGCAGCCTCGGCCGCCGGGTTTTGCGAGAGCAGATACCACGTCCAGGTCAGTGCATTCGCGGTCGTTTCATGGCCGGCCAGAAAAAGGGTCAATGCCTCATCACGGACCTGCTCATCGGTCATCGTGCCGCCGTCATCCTCGTCCTGGGCGAGAAGGAGCATTGAAAGAAGATCGCCCTTGTCTTCGCCCGACCGTCGCCGTTCATCGATGATCGAATAGATCACGTCATCCAGTATCTTCCTCGCCTGCCTGAATCGGCGAGATTGCGGAAGCGGAAGTTTCTCGAGCAACTCCGAGAATGGCAGCAGCAGAAAATTGAACAGCTCGACCATCGTCGTCATCGCCTTGCCGACGCGGTCCGCGTCGTCATCGACCTCGGCGCTGAAAAGCGTTTTAGCGACGATCTGAAGCGTCAGACGCATCATTTCGCGATCGATGTCGAGGACCTTGCCGATTGTCCATTCATCGGCCATCCGGTCGCCAAAAACGGTCATCGAACGTGCGTAATCGGCGATCCGGGTCCGATGGAATGCGGGCTGGATCATTCGCCGCTGTCGAAGGTGAGAGTCGCCTTCGTTGGTCAATAGCCCATTGCCCAACAGCACCTTGGCGCGTTTTAGGGCACGGCCTTTGGTAAATTTGTGGGCATTTACGACGAATAGGTCGCGTACCAGATCGGGATGGTTGATGAAGAAGACAGGCTGCGGCCCCATTCGGTGAAAGGTGACGTCGCCGAGTCTCGACTGCCGCTCAAGAAAACCGGTGCGGTCACGCCAAAATTGCCTCAAATGGCCGCCGAAAAAGCCGGCCGGCGGAGATGGAGGCAATTTAATATCAGGCCGCTCTTTCAAATCAAGTATGGCTGAGAACTGATCCGGTCATCTTAGAGATTTCGTTCAAAAACTGCTAATTTATAGATTATGACAGAACCGAAGCTTATGAAAGTGAAACCGGACATCCGGGCGATCACCCGCCTTGTGCCGCCGAGCGGCAATCTGGTACAGGGGCAATCCGAACTGCCGATCCACCCGCGACTCGCTGCTGAAGCGGCAACGATAATCGCCGCCAGCCAAAACCACTACGGCGGCAGTGAGGGCGATGCCGACCTTCGCCGGGCCGTCGCCGCCAAGATCGCCAAATACAACGGCATCGAGGTCGATGTTGACGCACGCCCATTCGAGGTGATGGTCACCAACGGCGGTACCGGAGCCCTGATCGGCGTCGCCCAGAGCTATCTGCGCGGCTATTCGGCCCTGGTCTTTGAGCCGTATTATCCGTATCATCGGCGAATTTTGGAAGATTTTGGCGCCAAGACCGAGACATTCGAACTCGACGAAGCATTGTCGTTCGAAAAGGACGCACTCCTGGCCCGGTGCAAGCAGTTAAAAGACAGAGCGTCGTTCCCGCTCAGGATGATCATCGTCTGTACCCCGGCAAACCCAAGCGGAAAGGTGATGTCGCCGGCCGAACTTGAGGCGATCGCGGACGTCGCAAAAGAACTAGACCTGCTCGTGGTGTCTGACGAGGTTTACGAGCACTACGTAACCGGAGAGAATCCGCACACGCCGATCGCGACGCTGGCGGATATGTGGGAACGGACCATTACGGTCAATTCATTCTCAAAATCCTGGAACATTTCCGGTTGGCGGCTTGGCTACGCGTACGGAAAGGGCGAACTGATCGCTCCGATAAACGCCGCGGCCAATGTCATCTATGTCTGCCCGGTGACGCCGCTGCAAGCGGCACTGTCGCGGGTATTGATGGCTGACGAAGGATATTATCCGGCGTTGCGTGATAAGTTCGACGGCAAACGCCGATTTACGTCCGAAATACTCGCAAATCTCGGCTTTGACATATTCGATTCGGGGTCATGCTTTTATCTTTGGGCACGAATACCTCGGCAGTTTGACGACGCGATCGCGTTCAACGAGATGCTGATGCGTGACGCCGGCGTCGGAATGACGCCCGGAAGTGCGTTTGCCGATAACGATATGTGGGACGCCCACGTTCGCATCTGCATCGCCCGCGAAGATTCGGTCCTCGAGGGCGCTATGGAAAAACTCAAGGGCGTTTTGGCTTAATATATCGTGATAAGGACGCGTACGATCATCAGCCTGGCCGCCGTGATCTTGTCGGCATCGATCGCGATGCAGGCACAGTCATCGGTTCGAAGCATCGATAGCTATGTGAAGCGGGTCGAAGGTGCCGCCAAGTCGCCGTCGAAGCTCATTATCGCTGACACCGCCGATTACCAGGCCGATCGGCCGAATTGGCGAAAGTTTTCATCGGAAGCGTCACTTGAGAAATTTCGTGAATCGGCCGATACGTTCACGATGGCGTTCTGTTGGAAGATCGGCGGTAAGATCGCGGCAGTCAAGATCGCCAATTTTACGCCCTCCGGCGACTGGGCCAGATACACGGACCATTATTTTCGGACCGACGGTTCGCTGGCGCGGGTCGATTCGGAAATGCGGACCTTTGACGGCGATTACATAATCGAGCAATCGCTGTATTTCAACGCGGCCGGCCGCCGGATCCGCAGGACCGTAAGATATTATGACCTGAGGACAAAAAAGCCGAAGAAAATGACCGACGAGATGAAGGCCGAGACCAAGGGATATCTCGAATTTGACCATTACAAGAACACGAGAAAATTGCCGTTCGCAAGAATCGCCGGCATCAGGTAAAAACTATGAAACGCACTATTTCCGCCTTGTTATTGATCTGTTTTGTACTTAACTTCACCGTCCTTGCGGACGAGGGGATGTGGACATTCGACAATCCGCCGCTAAAACAATGGAAGGAGCGATATAACTTTGAGCCTTCTAAAGAGTGGCTGGACAACGTGCGGCTCGCCTCGCCGAAGGTGAACGGAGCCTCCGCCGGTTTCGTTTCGCCGAACGGGTTGATCGCGACCAATCACCACGTCGCGGCCGGATATATCGAGCGCGTTTCGAGCAAGGAGCGTGACCTGCTCAAAACCGGCTTTTACGCGGCGTCACAGACAGATGAGATCAAAATACCTGATGCAAGTGCCTCGGTGCTGGTGTCGTTTGATAACGTGACCGACCGCGTTCACAACGCGGCAAAGGCCGGCAAGACCGACGCCGAAATGGCGGCAAAGCGGTCGGCCGAAATTTCGGCGATCGAAAAGGACTGTACGGCAAGCTCGGGCGGGCTGCGCTGCGAGGTCGTCTCTTTTTACAGCGGCGGCGAATACTGGCTCTACAAGAACAAGGTTTATCGCGACATCCGCCTTGTGATGGCGCCCGAGGAACAGGCTGCTTTCTTCGGCGGTGACTATGACAATTTTGTCTATCCGCGGCACGATCTCGATTTCACATTCCTGCGTGCCTACGAGAACGATAAGCCGGCCGCGACGCCTAATTATTTCAAATGGTCGGAAAAAGGCGCGGCGGACGGTGAGTTCATTTTAGTTTCGGGTTATCCCGGATCGACCGCTCGGCTGTTGACCGTCTCGCAGCTCACATACCAACGCGACATCGGCAATCCGCTGCAAAAGAAAGTTTGGGAACTCCGCCGTAAGGCTCTCGAAAATTATTCAAAATTGGGTGAGGAACAGCGTCGCCAGGCTTGGCCCGGAATGCGCAGCTTTGCCAACTCGCTCAAACGGCTGGAAGGGCAGCAGGACGGCCTGATGAACCCTCGCAATTTTGCCCGCAAGGTCGCCGAAGAAAAAGACCTCCGCGACAAACTCGCCGGCAAACCGGAGCTTGATAAGCAATTCGCACCGGCCTGGAAGAACATCGGCGATGCGTACGCTAAACTTCCGCCGATGGCAAATCGCCTGGCCTTTTCAAGCCTCTCGTCGTCGCGGTTAGCGTCGATCGCACAGCAGATCGTGACCTATTCGATCGAGGTCGCTAAGCCGAACGATGCGAGATATCCCGAGTTTCGCGACACACGGCTCGAAGCGATCAAGGCATCGCTCGCTTCACCGGCTCCGATATACCTTGATATGGAGGAAGCATCGCTGCTTTTCTGGATGCAGGAGGCGGTGAAGACGCTTGGGGCGGGTGATCCGTTCGTTAAGGCCGCGATCGGCGATGCCGAACCGGCCGAGGTCGTAAAGCGTGCGGTTCGTGAAACAAAACTGACTGATCCGGCTTTCAGGCGTGCTTTATTTGATGGCGGTGCAGCGGCGGTCGCGGTCTCGACCGACCCGATGGTCACGCTGGCCAGACGTGTCGAACCGGTCATCCGCGAACTGCGCGATTGGAATGAAAAGACCATTTTGAATGTCGAAACGGCAAACGGTACCAAGATCGCTCAGGCCAGATTCGCCGTTTACGGCAAGACGATGCCGCCGGACGCGAATTCACAGCTCCGGATCGAATACGGCAAAGTGCTGGGCTACGACGAAGATACGACTCTCGTGCCGTACAAAACGACATTTTACGGCCTCTATGACCGTGCCTTTAGCTTTGGCGAAAAGTCACCTTTCGATCTTGCCCCGAGCCTCAAAGCACGCAAGGATCGAATCGACCTGTCGACGCCGCTTAACTTTGTCTATTCGGCCGACACCATCGGCGGCAATAGCGGTTCGCCCGTGATCAATCGGGCCGGCGAGATCGTAGGGTTGAATTTTGACAGCAATAACCAGAAGCTCTCGAATCGTTACTGGTATATCGAGGAAGACGAGGGGTCGCGGGCAGTCGGCGTTCACACCGCCGGTATTCTCGAGGCCTTGCGCAAGGTCTACGATGCGGCTCCGCTCGTCAAAGAGCTGACCGGCAAGTAGTCGATCATCCTGGGGCTGCAGGACAATGCGATGGCCGCCGATCCGGGAGAGGTTCCCGAACGGCGGCCATTTACTTGTCACGAACGGTGCCGAAAGGCAGGATGATCCTATTTTCGGAACTTGAGAGTTACGCGGCTGCCTTTGCGGGTTCGCGTGACTGACTGACCCACGTAACTTCCGCGTTTGTCATAGCCGATAATGTATTCGACCTGACCCTCAAACTGTTCGATACTTTTTACGGCCTTGATATTGGTGGTGCTGGCGGATAGCGCCTCGGCGATCTTACATTCCCAATTGATCCCGCGAAATACTATGCTCTGAAAGTAACGTCCGCGAATCCGCAAACGTTTTTCCGAGCCGTATTCGCTGAAAGGCGGCCGGGCCCGTGTGACCTTGAAGTCCGGCTTTTTGATCATTACGTCGAAAGTGACGGTCTCAAAATTTCCTGACGAGGCCTTTGAGACGCTTCGGATCGAGCCGGCTTCGGTGCATTTATTCTGAGCCGACGTGAGGCCGGCAAGGGTCAATACCACCGCAAATGCGGCGGCAAATATCAGTGTTTTATTTTTCATTTTTGATTTCATTTGTCGACCAATTTTGACTTTAATTACTGCCGTAACGAGAATGAATATGCCACCGTTGAATGGCAAACGTCAATTATGCACTATCACTTGATCGGAATTTGTGGGACTGCAATGGCCAGCCTGGCGGGAATGCTGCAGTCTGCGGGACATCGCGTCACCGGTTCGGACCAGAACGTCTATCCCCCGATGTCGACCCAGCTTGAGTCACTCGGCATTGAGATAATGAACGGCTACAAAGCCGAGAATACGGATCTGCCGCGTGATGTCACGGTCGTCGGCAATACCATTATGCGCGGCAACCCCGAACTTGAGGAAGTGATGAACCGGAAACTGCTCTATCGTTCGCAGGCAGAGGTCGTACGTGAGGAGTTTATTCGGGGCCGCCGTTCCCTGGTCATCGCCGGCACTCACGGAAAGACCACAACGACCAGCCTCGCCGCCTGGGTGTGCGAGGTCGGCGGACTCGACCCGACATTTCTTGTAGGCGGCGTCGTGCAGAATTTCGGGCAGAGCTTTCGGGTGACGGCGAGCGACTATTTCGTGATCGAGGGCGACGAATATGACACGGCGTTCTTCGACAAAAAACCGAAATTTATGTCCTATCTGCCTGAGATCGCGATCGTCGGAAATATCGAATTCGATCACGCCGATATCTATAAGGACCTTGACGCGATAAAGTGGCAATTCTCACGTTTGATGAATCTTGTGCCGGGAAACGGGCGTTTGATCTGCGGTACAGATTCACCGGTGGTGGTCGAGGTGCTCGAGTCGATGTCAGGAAAGCTCCACACGACTGTCGAAACGTACGGATTGTCGGATCCCGCTAAATGGCAGGCGCGCGACCTCACATTTGATGCCGAGGGAACGCGGTTCAGCGTTTATCGGGAAAATCTAAGGTGGGGAGAATTCTCGACCGGAATGATCGGCGAGTTCAACGTCCGAAATTGCCTGGCGGTGATAATAGCGGCCGATGCCTGGGGAATATCTCAGGAAAAGATCCAGGCTGCGTTTGATACGTTTCGATCGGTCAAGCGGCGCATGGAGATCCGAGGCGTCGAGGCAGGCGTGACGGTGATTGATGATTTTGCACATCACCCGACCGCTGTCGACGAAACGCTCAAGGCACTGCGTCAGAGATACGCGGAAAACCGACTGATCGCGGTGTTTGAACCGCGTTCGCGTTCATCGCGGTTGTCGGTATTCGAGGATCGTTACCGCGAGGCGTTTCGCCATGCCGACAAAGTGATAATCGCCGGCGTCTTTAATCCTGAGGACGCCAAGACCTACGGCGACGTGCTTGATGTCCACCGCTTGATCGACGGCATCAACGCCGCAGGCAGACCGGCGATGACCCTGGCCGACGCTGACGCCATTGTTGAGCATCTGGCGCCGGAGTTGAAGCACGGTGATGTGGTCGCGATCATGTCGAACGGCGGTTTCGGCGGCATTCATGATAAGGTGCTCGCGGCTCTGCGGGGTTAAGATTTTTCTTGCCTAATGGCTGAAAAACGCGCATAATTCCAATTGATTTTGCTCTCGCTGCTATCACGTTTTGATACGTCCGTCCGGCTAGATTGTGCGGTGCTCATCGGTTCGGTCATGGGAGTAGGTTATTTGGAACTGAAGCATTTGCCCTTTGCGCAGGACGTGCCGCTATGTTGATGGAAACTGTCAATTCGTGTCCCTCAAAACGCCTGCCCGCTGCTTCGCATATTTCTTGGGAAAAATAGGAAATGGGAACTAAACTTTACGTCGGAAATCTATCGTTTCGCGTATCCAGCGAAGACCTGCAAGAGTATTTTGGAGCCGCCGGCCCGGTCGAGTCTGCAAACGTGGTCTATGATCGTGAAACCGGCCGTTCACGCGGATTCGGGTTTGTCGAAATGGCCTCGGATGATGCCGCAACCGCGGCGATCGCACAATTTAACGGGCAGGACTATGATGGCCGAAACATCGTGGTAAACGAAGCCCGTCCTCGTGAGGATCGAGGCGGCGGCGGCGGCGGACATCGCGGCGGCCGCGGCGGCGGTTACGGGGGAGGAAATCGCGGCGGAAACCGCGGTGATTACGGCGGGGACGACCGCTGGTAGTTCTTAGACTAACTAATTGAATGGGAAAAGCCGAGGCAAACCACAAACCCGGCTTTTCTTTTTCTAGTTCACAGCTGAGTCGCTAATTCTGATCGGCTTTTCCGTCAAAATTCGCAAGATCAACGACGATGCCGTCGATCAGCGACAGCCGATTCCGCAGTTCAGGCACGCCGTTGACCAATATCGAGAGTACTAACTGCTCGCCTCCGGCGGTCGTAATGTAGCCTGAGAGGGCTGACACCTGATCGATAGTTCCGGTCTTGCCGCGAATATTACCGCTCGCGGCCGTACCCTTGAATCTGTTCCTCAAGGTCCCATCCACCCCGCCTATCGTCAAACTATCGCGCCACACCTGAGAAAAACGGCTTTGCTTGGCCATATATGTATAGAGTGCGACAACCGCCGAAGGTGTTATGAGATCGTGTCTGGAGAGGCCGCTGCCGTCGTACTGCACGACCGAATCCGGAGCGATACCGATGTCCTTCAGGAACGCACGGACGACCGTGAGACCCAACGCGGCACTGTCGCCGCTCTGCGACGATTTGCGTCCGACCTGCTCGCCGAGGGTCCAGAGCAGCGTTTCGGTGTACATATTCTGACTGGGCTTCATCGTTTTGGCGGCGATCACGCTCAGCGGCGGCGACTCGATCCGCGATACGATGACCGACGCCGGCGGAGGACACGTAGGGCAGATCGTTTGAAGAGTATTGTCCGCCAACCGGGCGTTGCCGGTGACGACGATGCCCTTTGATTCGAGCCGTTGTTTGAGCAATGTGATCAGCAGCTCGGCAGGGCGGGTGATCGCGACGGACTCTTTATATTCAGCATCGCCGGCGGCGATCATGCCCGAAACGTCGATCACATTTTCGTCGAGGTGCTTGAAGATGACGACCGACCGTTTAGAGCCTTTCGCGGCCGTTGTGCATTTATTGACAATTCTGATCAATGTATTTACGGGTGAAACGCGGATAATGCATTGATTGCCGGCCGAACCCGGGATCACGCTCAGATCGACGGCATTGTCATTGAACGGAAGCGCCGAAATGCCTGCCCCGTAATAGGATTGCAGATCATCCCACTCCCAGGTGGCGGGAAGCGAGTAACCGCGAAAATAACTCTCGTCCGCGACAAGGTCGCCCTCGATCCGCTTGACGCCGGCAGTGGCGATAGCGGAGGCGATCTTATCGACCCCCCAGTAATGATTAACAACCTGCGGAAACGCCGGGTCAAACGCATTCGAGACCGTAATATCGCCGCTGCCTACCACGGTCAAATTGCCATTGACCGTTCCCGCCGCATCCGGACTCGACGGAGCCTTAACGGTAGTCACAAAACGAAAATCCGGTGTAAGTTTTTCGATCGCCGCCGCCACCGTAAAGTTCTTCATGTTCGACGCTGGCATAAAGTACTTTTCCGAATCACTTTCAAAGATCACCTTGCCGGTGTTGAGCGAAGCGATCTTTATGCCGACGCGTCCACGTCTGACCTCAGGCGCGAATAACCGCTGCCTGATCTTCGTCTGCAGCGTTTCAATCGTCTGGGCCGAGGCAGGGGTTGCGGTCGGCGTCGGTGTAGGCGAAACCGGCGTCGGGCCGGTGACAGCACGCGGGCGTCCGCCGGTCTGGCCGATCCCGCTCAACGGCGCCAAGGAGAACAACGACAAGGCACTGAATAGACTGATCGCGAGTATTAGATTTGAGCGGTATTTCATTAGCAGGAGTTTATCGCGAAAAAGCATGTAGACAAAACCAAGATCCTTATGGCGTCAGGTGTTTGGATGATGATTTAGGTGGTGATAAAATGATAGGTTAGCTCGGCGCGAAAATACGTCTATTATTTCCGGCTCCGGATCGCCGAACGATCTCTGGCAAGTGGTTTATGAAAAGTAAGTTCAAGATATCGATCATTGCGGTTTTTTCCTTTTTCGCGCTTTTGTTTTTTCTCGATCAGCCATTTTCACGCTCGGTGACCGGCGCAAGCATGACAGTCACTCTTGCCGCTCCGACCGGTGTTACCGCTTCGGACAATGATTATGTGAACAAGGTCGGGATAAACTGGCACACGATGCGGGCAGCGACCTTGTATCGGATCTATCGGAATACGACCAATGATCCGGGGAACGCGACGGACGTCGGCACAACGCCGGCCAATTACTTTTTTGACGCGACCGCCGCTGCCGGGCAGAACTATTACTATTGGGTCCGGGCAGAAAACGGTGCGACAACCAGCCTTTTGAGTTCCCCTGACCAAGGCGTAAGGGCCGTTGGCGTAGTATTTCCCGGAATCTTTGACCCGCTCGAACCTCCGCCGGCATCGGCCGAGAATCCGGTCACGGCATCCAAAGCGTATCTTGGCAAGGCTCTCTTTTGGGACGAACAGATGTCCTCGACCCGAACTGTTTCGTGCGGTACCTGTCATCAGCCGGCGGCAGGCGGTTCGGATCCACGCACGGCGGTTGCGGGCAACCGGAGAATAAATCCCGGGCCGGACGCGACATTTGCCACGCTCGACGACATATTCGGTTCGCCGGGTGTACCGCAGAACAACGCCGACGGCACTTACTCATGGAACGCACTTTTTGGTTTCAAGGAGCAGGTCACAGGGCGTAAATCCCCAAGTTATCTGAATGCCGGATACGCACCGAACGGATTGTTCTGGGACGGCCGGGCGACCGATGCATTTCGCGACCCTATCTCCAACTCGATCCTGATCGCGTCAACAGCCGCTCTCGAAAGCCAGTCACTTGGCCCGCCGCTTTCGCCGGCCGAAATGTCCCATGGCAACCGCAACTGGACGCAGGTTGCCGCCAGAATGCAGGTTTCGAAACCGCTTGCGCTGGCTTCAAACATACCTCCTGCATTAAACGCGTGGATCGGCGGACGTTCATATCCCGAATTGTTCGAAGAGGCTTTTGGAACGCCTGATGTGACTCCGGCGAGGATCGCGATGGCGATCGGAACTCATGAGCGAACGCTCTTTTCGGACCGTACCCCGCTCGACCGAGACCTACAGGGGATCGAGCCGTTGACGGCATCCGAGATCAACGGTCGGAACGTGTTCATCGATCGGAACTGCAACTCGTGTCATAACGGGGCCCTGTTAAGCGATCATGCGTTTCATAATATCGGCGTGCGGCCTCAAAGCGATGACCTAGGGCGCGGCGGCATATCAAATCAGACGGTCGACAACGGAAGCTTTAAGACGCCGAATCTCAGAAATCTCTCGATCCGCGGGCCATTTATGCACAACGGCCGATTTGCCACGGTCGAGGATGTGGTGGACTTTTACAATCGCGGCGGCGATTTTGACGCGCCGAACATCGACCACGACCTCATAAGGCCCTTGAATATGACACCGCAGGAAAAGTCGGACCTTGCGGCATTTCTAAAGCGGCCGCTCACCGACCTAAGGGTGCAGAATGAACTGCCGCCGTTCGATCGTCCGCAACTCTACACCGAATCGAATCGGGTACCGGTCGTCTCAGGTACCGGAAGGCCGGGAACGGGAAGTGCGGTACCGGTCGTGACGGCGATCGAGCCGCCGTTGGTCGGGAACCCGAGTTTTGCCGTCGCCGTATCGAATGCCCTCGGCGGTTCGGCTGCGGTCCTGGTCGTCAATTCGAGCGATCCGGGCGTTGGAGCGTCGATCCCCGCGTCGGGCTCGTTCGCAAGGATCCAAACAACCCTGGGCGGATCCGGCGGCGGGAACGGAACGGCGTCTGTCAGTCTTTCGATACCAAATAATCCGGTACTGATCGGCCAGACCTTCTATGGACGCTGGTATGTGACGGACGCGGCGGCCGTAAACGGATTTTCGGTGTCGCAGGTATTCCAGTTTACGATCTTTGGTACGTCGACGGGTCAGCGAACGCCGTTCGACTTCGACGGCGATACAAAAACCGATCTTTCGATATTTCGGCCTGCTCAAGGCGAATGGTGGTATCTGAAGAGCACGACCGGCGGTAACGGAGCGACGCAGTTCGGTTCGTCGACGGATACGATCGTACCGGCCGATTACACCGGCGACGGCAAGACCGATATTGCGTTTTTCCGGCCGTCGACCGGATTCTGGTACGTACTGCGAAGCGATGACTACTCGTTCTACGCATTCCCGTTTGGAGCAAGCGGCGATGTTCCGGTCTCGGCCGACTATGACGCGGACGGCAAAGCCGATGCCGGCGTTTTCCGGCCTTCCAACTCGACGTGGTATATCTCAAACTCGGGCGGCGGCACCACGATCGCACAGTTCGGCTCGGCCGGAGACGTTCCGGTCGCGGCTGATTATGACGGTGATGGAAAAGCCGATACCGGCATTTTCCGGCCCTCGCTCGGACAATGGTGGATACAGCGTAGTACGGCCGGCCTTTTGGCGGTACAGTTCGGCCAGAATGGCGACAAGACCGTGCCGGGTGACTTCACGGGTGACGGCAAGGCGGACATCGCCTATTTCAGGCCCTCGACCGGTTTCTGGACGATCCTGAGGAGCGAGAACCTGTCGTTCTATGCTTTCCCGTTCGGGACCACCGGTGACGTGCCCGTTGCCGGCGACTATGATGGGGACGGCAAGATCGACGCCGCGGTGTTCCGTACGTCAAACTCGACGTGGTACGCGGCAAGATCGACCGCGGGAACGCTCATCCAGCAGTTCGGCCAGGCCGGCGACCTGGCGGTTCCGAGTGCCTTTGTTCGGTAGCCCGAAACAGGGTTCGCCGATAAATGATAAATGCCCGACAGTCCTGAGACTGCCGGGCATTTATTCTTGCGTCGAGAAAGCGAGCCTTACTTACATTTTGAGTATCCGCAGTCACGGCAGGAGTCGCAGCCTGAAACATGCTCTAGCTGACCGCCGCATTCGGGGCACTCGCTGATCATTGACGACATTGATAGACCGCTCGTCTCGGTAGCCTGTGATTTAGCGATCGCACGCTCCGATTCAGGTAGATTCTTTAACCGGCGGTCGATCAGCAATAGACACTCGGCAACTGCCTGTTCGGGTGAGGTAAGCAACCTTTCGTTGAACCAGACCGCATGCGTCGCGGTCACCTTGTTCAGGCTGCGGGCCACATCCTTTGCGTCAAATCCACCACGGAGCATTTTTGAGGCCAGCAGGCCGACCCCGGCACTGATCGGTCCCGCAACGAACACCTCGAGTATCCGCTGTCCGTCGTGATTGACCGTAACGTACAGATTCTGTCCCTCGAACGGTATCCGCCAGGTCGAGCCCTGCAGTTCGCGAGGACGTTCGACACGAAGGGCCGCGTCGATATGGGGTTCGGCGTTTACAGACTCATGAGCGGCATCGCTCGAACCCTTTTCGTCCGCTTTGGCCGTCGACTTCATACTGTTTAGCACCTGCCCCTCGCGGCTGCCGTCGCGATAGTAGCTGACGGCCTTGCATCCGAGCTTGCGTGCCAGGTGATAAAGCTCATCAACCGACTCGATGGTGTCGTCGTTAGATCCGTTGCAGGTCTTGGAGATCGCGTTATCGACGTGCTTCTGAGCAGCGGCTAGGACCCTGACGTGATCGAGCGAGCTGATGCTCATCGCCGAAATGAACTGCTCCGGCAGTTCGGCCTCGTGCTCGACGACGTATTCCGCTGCCGACTTGATCGAAGCCTCATTTGTCTGATCGACCTCTATCCCAAGGGCTTTTGCGGCAGCCGTATGGACGTAGGTCCTGGTGCCGAGCGTGTCCTGACGGACATACGCCCACGAGAAATTAGGCTCGATGCCCGAGGAGGTTTCGGCGACGAGCGAGATCGTGCCCGTCGGGGCGATCGTCGTCACCTCGTAATTTCGCGGCGTCAGCGGAATGTCACGCGGGATGCCGATCTCGTCGTAGATGAACGTTGAATAAGATTCGCGATTCGCTTCAAACTCGGGGAACACGCCTTTTTCGCGGCCGAGGCTGAGCGACGCAAGCCACGATTCACGCCGGACAAAGCCCATCAGCCTTTCCATCAGGACAAGCGATTGGTCGCTGCCGTACGTGATCCCGAGTTTTAGGCAAAGATCGGCAAAGCCCATGATGCCGAGTCCGACCGGCCGGGTCCGCTTAACAACGTCGTCGATCTCCGGCAGCGGAAAATAGCCGGCGTCAACGACATTGTCCAGAAATCTCGTGCTCAAGTGCGTCGTGTGCGAGAGGCGTTCCCAATCGATCGTACCTTCGCCGTTGACCGTCGTGTAGAACTTTGCAACGTCGATCGAACCCAGATTGCAAGAGTTATTAAAGTGCAATTGCTGCTCACCGCACGGGTTACACGCATAGATCGGGCCCATTGAGGCCATCAGGTGATTATGGCGGTTAACCTCGTCGATGAATATGATCCCGGGCTCAGCATACTTGTGTGCCGACGCTATTATCCGGTTCCAGACGTCCGGAGCGAAAACCATGCCGGGCATCGGCGGTTCTTCGATAATGCAGTCCGAAAGGTCTGCAGTTTCAAAAGCGAGTTTATCGGCAAAGGTGACGGGCGAGCCGTCCGGACGGCGGTACACGGCGTAATCACGGCCTGTTACGGCGTCGTAGACGGGTTGGGTCCAGGGTTCGCCCTTGAATTCGGTTTGAAACCAAACCCCGCTATCAACGGCATCCATGAATAGGTCGGTGACCGTCACCGAGATATTGAAATTGGTCAAGCTCGACTGGTCATTCTTGGCGTGGATGAATCTCAGAATGTCGGGGTGTGAAACGCTCAGGATACCCATGTTAGCGCCGCGGCGGACGCCTCCCTGCTTCACGACCTCGGTCGTCTGATTGACGATGTTCATGAAACTCACCGGACCCGAGGCGACCCCGCGAGTCGAGTTGACCATCGAACCGGCCGGCCGCAGAAATTCATAGGTCATTCCCGTACCGCCGCCGGTCTGGTGAATTATCGCGACGTTTTGTGCGTGTTCCATGATGCCCTCGATCGAGTCGGGCACGTTCAGCACAAAACAGGCGGCAAGCTGCCCCTTGGGTTTTCCGGCGTTTACCAGGCAAGGTGTGTTCGGAATAAACTCCCGGGCCAGCATGACGTTTGTCATGTCCGTGTAGAATCTATGCTGTTTTGTCGGGTCCGTTTCGGCCTTTGAGACGTGGCCGACGACTCGCCGAACGATATCGGACCAGGTTTCGAGCGGGTCACCATGCTCATTTTTGAGCGAGTACCTTAGAGTGACGACTTTCTGAGCGTTAAGGCCAAGCGGCGCGATCTCGCGGCCGGCCGCCGCCGCGGTTCCATTGCCGTTGCCATTACCATTTTGCTGGATCGAAAAGCCGGCGGACTCGGTAACTGTGCTCATTTGCTGAAGGTCTCCTCTAAATAATTTGTCGAAATGTAACTGGTTTTCTGTATCAAAAGTTTAACATTCGAGTCAAAAATTCGGAACGTTGCAACCGAACATTTGGGGCGGCGAGAGGAACTTATTTTGTCAGGGACTCGAAATCGAACGAACACAATATCGCATACTCTGAAAGTCGTTGTCAACAAAATTCGGCCACCATATATTGTGGTAATACCAGTTATTACAACAACTACAAGGATAAGTTGATGTATATCATTAACTTATGACAATTTCGCGGCGGATTTGACAACCACGGCACGATTTATTGACACTCGATCGTATGGACAAGTTGATACACGGCACCGCCGCAGACGGTACAGTTAGGGTCCTGGCGGCCATCACAACAGATACGACAGCCGAGGCGATCCGCCGCCACGGAACGTCTCCGACCGCGTCCGCGGCACTCGGGCGGCTGATGACCGGAGCACTGCTGCTCGGCTCGACATTGAAGAACTCTGACCGTCTGACCGCTCGAATAGAGTGCACCGGGCCGATAGGCGGCGTCACGGCCGAAGCGAACGCGGTCGGCGAGGTTCGCGGATTTGTTAAAGAGCCGCTTGCCGAATTACCGCTCAAGCCGAACGGGAAATTTGACGTCAGCGGCGTCGTCGGCGAAGGAATGCTTCATGTAATTCGGGAAACGGGCCTCGAGGTCGGGCTGAAATTGGAACCGTATGTCGGTTCGGTGCCGATCACGTCGGGCGAGATCGCCGAGGACCTGGCATACTATCTTGCAAAATCCGAACAGATACCGTCTGCCGTACTTCTCGGTGTGCTCCTAAACAACCGGCAACCATATGTTGCGGCATCGGGCGGTGTCTTGGTGCAGATGATGCCCGGTGCGAATGACCACATTATCACGATGATCGAAGACACTATCATGCACGCACCGCATATCACCGAGGTGATCAAGGAAGGTGCCGGGCCCGAGGACCTGGTCAAACTGGCCCTCGGCATCATCGACTATGAGATCCTGGAGGAAAAGCCCGTGAGCTTCAGGTGCAGTTGTTCATACGAGCGGGCGTTGAAGACGATCGCGTCTCTTGGCCCCGACGAGATCAAGTCGATGATCGAGCACGACGACGGGGCGACCATGCACTGCGGCTTTTGTAATGAATCTTTTGTTGTTTCGGTCGATGACCTTCGAGGGATGTTGGGTCAGTCTTGATCGGCCGGCGGCACGGCCCCTAAGTGCCGATACGATCCATTGAAGTAGGTCAGCGGCTCACCGCTGCGGATGACCGCGTTTTCGATCTCACCGAAAAAGACAGTGTGGTCGCCGCTGACGACGGAGTTGGCGATCCGGCATTCAAGTGACGCCAACGTACCGTCAAGTATCGGGATCCCGGCTCTCGACAACTCGTATCCGACGCCGTCAAACTTGTCGAGAAACGGAGTTGCGAATTGCTGCGAAACGGCTGCCTGATCGCTTTTTAGTATATTCACAACGAACAGCCCCGATTCACCAAAGGCGTAATGGCTGGCGGTCGCATTGTCTATACAGACCAGCACTATCGGCGGCTCAAGTGAGACCGACGCAAACGCCGAGACAGTTATGCCGTGAAGACGTCCGTCCGCATCGCGAGTCGTGACAACGGTAATGCCGCTCGCAAACTTAGACAGGGCGGCTCGAAACTCGTCGTTGGTGATCGGCATAAAAAGTTATCGGGTCAACGAATAAACGCTATCGAAAAAACGGCAAGTCGTCAACAAAACGGGTGCCGGCAGCTTTGCGGCCGTGCGGCCTAAAAGGATATTCTCTTAACTAGTGGTTGATCTGGCAAAGTTCATTGGCGAATCTCGGGAACTCGTTAATTCCGAATTAGACCGTTTGGTGCCATCGGCCGACGTCGAGCCGGTGCGCCTGCATGAGGCTATCAGGTGGAGTTTGTTCGCCGGGGGCAAACGGTTTCGTCCGGCATTGCTCTTCGCCGCGGGTTCTGCTTTTGGGGCGGCGGCAGAAAAACTGGTGCGAACCGCAGCTGCGATCGAATTGATCCATACATTTTCACTCATCCACGACGACCTTCCCGCAATGGACGACGATGACCTTCGGAGGGGCCGTTTGACCTGTCACAAAAAGTACGGTGAAGCCACCGCGATACTCGCCGGCGACGCTCTCCAGACACTCGCGTTCAAGGCGATCGCCGACGACGGCGGACTTAGCTTTGAGGTGCGAACGCGGCTTATTTCAATGATCGCCGACGCCTCAGGCTCGCCGGTCGGAATGGTCGCCGGGCAGCAGATGGACCTCGAGGCCGAGGGGCGTGATGTCGGGTTTGATCATCTTCAGCGTATCCATTCGTGGAAGACGGGGGCCTTGATCGCCGCATCGGCGGCGTCGGGAGCGGTGATCGGCGGAGCGAGCATCGAAGATGTAAGCACAATTGAACGATTTGCCGGTAAACTCGGGCTACTATTCCAGATCACCGACGACATTATCGATATCACTCAGACATCCGAAACGCTCGGCAAGACCGCCGGAAAGGATGCAGGCGCCCAAAAGGCAACCTATCCCGGGCAATTTGGGATCGAGCGGACGCGTGAACTGGCATCCGAAACAGCTGCCGAAGCTCGCCGTGAACTCGATCTGCTCGACGTCGACACGGCGTTGTTAAGAGAGATCGTCGATCACACGCTGAACCGAACCTTCTGATCGCTCAAAGTACGAAGTTCGGAATATTCCGTTAATTCGGCCTTTCCTAACTGAGCAGCTATGCCGGGTCTACAGTCAAATCTTGGTCGAAATTGGGTCACTCCGGCGGCGATCGTCGCCGCGGTCGGTTTTTTGTAC
The DNA here is from genome assembly GCA_937941715.1 of uncultured Chloracidobacterium sp. Taxonomy (GTDB): domain Bacteria; phylum Acidobacteriota; class Blastocatellia; order Pyrinomonadales; family Pyrinomonadaceae; genus OLB17. The sequence continues at coordinate 22,472 of CALDGX010000171.1, forward strand.
CTATCGGTGATAACCAAGCTCGGCTATGATTGGTGGACTGACGAAAACTACTCGCACGGCTTGTTGGTTCCGTTTGTCATCGGCCTGATCGTATGGCTCGAACGCGAGAGGCTCGCGGCGGTCTCAGACGGAGGATCGCGGATACTGGGATCGGCGGCGGTCGTGACCGCATTTATTTTGCTTCTGGCCGGAACCCTCGGGTCTGAGCTTTTTACTCAGCGGATCTCATTGCTGGTGATGATGGCGGCCATCGTGGTCTACTTTTTCGGCCGGCGAATGCTGGTATATTTGGCGGTTCCGTTTGGGCTTTTACTGCTTGCGATCCCGATACCGCAGATATTATTCAACCGGATCGCGTTTCCGCTTCAGCTTTGGGCCTCGCAAGTTTCAGTATGGGGGATCAGGTTCTTTGAGATACCCGTAGTTCGCAAGGGAAATGTCATTGATATCCTCCCCCGGGGAGCGACCCAGACGCTTTCGCTCGAAGTTGTCGAGGCATGCAGCGGTATCAGGTCATTGATGACGCTTGTCACACTCGCCCTGGTATTGGCATATTTCACACGCCGCAATGAAGACGGGCCGATCGGCGGATTTACCATCCCTGACGTTTCTCGGGCATTGCTATTGATGATCGCGGCCGTTCCGATCGCGGTTTTCACGAATGCGGGGCGAGTGATGGGGACCGGGATACTGACATTCTATTACGGCAGATCGGCGACTGACGGAATTTGGCATGATGTTTCGGGATGGTTGGTCTATGTCGCGGCACTTGCCTTATTGATCGCCGCGAATTTTATTCTCAAGCGCGTCCTCGGTGATCGGTCCGCATCGTCCGAGAGCAAAACCGGCAATTCGGCACACAAACCCGGGCCCGGCGCTTTGCCGCTGATCGTGGCGTTGATCATGGGCGGCCTGGCTGTTAACTGGTTTGTCGGCCGCGGCGAGGTCCAGGTGAGCCGTACCATGCTGTCTGAGCTGCCAAAGGCTTTGGGCACGTGGCAGCAACGCGGTGAGGAGATCAAGTTCGGCAGGGACGTCGAGGCAGTGCTCAAGACAACGGATTACACGATGCGCGAATATACATCGCAGAGTGGTCGCGTCGCCAACATTTACGTCGGTTATTATTCCACCCAACGAACAGGAGCGACGTATCACAGTCCGCAAAACTGCCTTCCGGGGGCCGGTTGGGTGATGAGCGATCCCCAGATCGTGACCATCACTATGTCGGATGGACGAACATTCAAAGCCAACCGCTATCTGCTTAGGAACGGTATCTACAACGAGGTGATGATCTATTGGTATCAGGGACGCGGCCGGATCGAAGCCAGTGAATACGACGACAAGCTAAATACCATCTGGGATAGCGTTACTCGCCGGAGGACCGACGGAGCAATGGTCCGAGTGATGACCAGTGTCGGATCGGACGAAAACGAGGCGTTCAATGCAGCATCTGATCTGGCGGCTCGACTGGCTGAACAGCTTCCGGCCCATATCCCCGAGTAGTTGCGGATCCATTACCGTTCGCACCGCAAACGAGCCTGGTCAAACGTCGTTCCATATACTTTGTCAAAAAAAACTGAAATGTAGTGTCGATTGACTGTATTTTTCATCAGCCGGTTAAATAATCGGAATTTGTGTAGGTTATGATAATCAGTTGATCTGCAGCTTGGAAATATCGGCGATTTGCCCCGTCGGTATTTCGGAAATGCAAAACGCGGTGACCTTTCGATATCACGTCCGCCAATGCCCCGGTGAACGAGGTCGAACAGTCAGCCCAGCGTAGATCCGGATAATTTATGCGTTACATCGAGTGCCCCAATTTTAAGATCCGCGTAGGACAGCTGTCTCTGCTGTTTTTCGTGGGTCTTTTTATGTTCGGCTGCGGCCAGTCCAGCGAAAAATTCATTGCCAAGGGCGAAGAGTACCTCAAGAAGCGCAAGTTCTACGATGCGATGATGCAGTTCCGCTCGGCCGCCGAATACGACAAGGACTCTGCAAAAGCACATTGGGGGCTCGCACGCTCGTACGAAAATCTAGGTCGATTTAACGAAACGCTCGATGAGCTGCGCCGGACCGTTGAACTGGACCCCAAGCATCTGGATGCCAAGGCGAGGCTCGGAAATTACTTCCTGCTATTTGACCCGCCCCTTATCGACGAGTCGGAAAAGACCCAACAGGAGATCATCGCGATCGATCCGAATTTTATCGAGGGCCACGTGCTGAAAGCCTCGATCATGGCCGCCCAAAATCGCCCCGAGGCTCAGGTGGTCGCCAAAATGAACGAGGCGATCGCGATCGATCCGAA
>CALDGX010000172.1 GCA_937941715.1 uncultured Chloracidobacterium sp.
TCTTACTTTCGATCAAAAACCAGCGTTTCGGCCCTGTCGCCAAACGTGGACGACGCTTTTGTTTCTATAACAAGCTGCTTATTTTTCAACCGAAGGGTTTCGACAACGGTCATTTCACCGTTATCGCCCATCGGGATCTTGGTGGTGATCATTAATGAAGCCTTGCCGGCAGTCCACACTGCCGTCGATCTTTTTTCAGAATCCGCCCAGCCCGGATTGATGCATACCTTGCCATCGAGTGTAAATTTATCTTTGACGATAAATTCTCGATCCTGAAAGTTGGAATGTCTTTCGACAAACAGATCATTGCCGGCTTGAGCGACCCTTATTTGCCCGGGCGCCATGCTGAACTGGTCGTCCAATTCGCTCGCCGCTCTGTTTAGGATCCAGGTTCCGGAAAAGTCGGGCACCTCCTGTGCCGATGTCGTAATACCAAACACCACTAATATGAGTAAAAGAGTGATCGCCGACCTTGTCACTCCAATTCCCTTTCCGGATCTTCTCGACGTCACAGTGTTTGCCTCCTGTTTTACCTGACCCGGGGCTCCGATCACTGGTTCGCGATCTTCATGCCGTCATGAACGAAGATCAGGGTTTCGAATGAACCGGAATTTTCGTTAACTCCGACGACCTTTTTCGGAAAAGCGTTCTTAAGCGTCCAGGTCATTGTCGGGTTGCCGTCTTCGTCAAGCAGCTTGATGATGACAGTGCCGCGCATGGGTTTTGTGGTTTCACGGATCGATCTGTACATATCAAAGAATTTTTTATCCGGGGCAAAAAGGCCCCTTATTAGCGTAATGTCGCTAACATTCATGGGGCCGGGCAGAGTATGGACCGAAAAAACCCGATCACCTTCTTTACGGTATTCGATCCCCGGCAACGCCGTATCGAGGCCTCCGATCTCCTGGACCTCAAAAGCATAGGCCTTGCCGTCAAACGTGTATTCGACCTCGAACCGAAACTTGGGCGTCGGCCAATCTGCGGTGGAATTTTGCGCAAGCGCCGCCGATGCCAACAGTAGAAACGCCGCGATGACGAAAATGATGCTTTTCATTCGATGCTCCCGTTTTGCGAATTGTACACCAAAAGCCGGGTCGCTGCTTTGAAAATCATCTGCCACCCCGGGTTGCCCAAGGACGGACGGGTTCAGGCGTACGGTTTGTGTGATCCTCAACCGGCGTTCAGATAGGATCGCAGGCCAGAACCTGAATTCAATTGCCTTTGATCGGCGCAAAGGAACGCGAATGTTCTCGGTCATGCCGGTGCGGATCATCTTCGCTGCGGCACGCTTATAAACATTCACGTTCTTTGCCTAACACTCGGCCGGTGGACCGTGAGATTACGGCTTTGGCTTTTCGACACTTGGCGGCGGTATGCGTTTGGCACTCCATTCATCGCTCGCCGACTCGTTGAAATAGATGGTACCGCCCATCGCGTCGCCCTTAACCTTTCCGATGAACGAGAGCACGACGCTGTTACCGTTGTAGTTGATCGTATAGTTAAAACTGATGTCGTCGCCCTTGATAGTGCCGGTGAGCGGCACGTCGCCGTTCGAGCGTTTGGCAGTACCGGTGATCTTTTCGCCGTCGACAGCGAAAACAAGCTTGAACGCCCGCGGGCCGCCGGGCGTGTTATAAACAGCGTCCCATTCTCCGGCAACAGACGCTGTCTGAGCCGAAACGCTGCCGGCGCCAAACAAAACCAGCCCAATAGCGAATAATGTCGGTAAAATGATCTTTTTCATATTAGTTAACACCTATGACCGTATGATATCACCGTTTTTCGGAACGCTGACATCGAGACAGCGCATTTTGAATGCTCAGAGCGGGTGAACACTGACGACGACGTTCCCGGCTCAATGTCCTCCGCAGTAAAGAAACAAGATCTCGGCCGAAGTGAATCAGGACGAATGCAGTTCGGCAGCGATCGGAAACGTAAAAAGCCGCCAACAGTTGCCCGCGGCGGCCTTTCCCTGCCAAAAAACAGCGGGTCAGCTTAATAATATGTCTGCTTGCGTTGGCCGTGCTCCTCGATGAAAAAAGCAACCAGCGAAAACGCCATCAGGCCTACGCCCGTAAACGCCAAAACACGCGGAGCACCGAAAATGCCCGCCATGAATAGCACTACGCCCACAACGACAAACAACATTCCCGCACGTCCCGCCAAACTACTCATTCCGCTTGAATTTTCCATTTCTAAAAAATACCAAAATTTCACTAACGACTCCAACGCCGAGAGCAAAACGGATCCGTCCATGCCAGCGGCGGTTTATTGCCGGCAAAACGAAAACTGGCCGTGGGGTCGCGCCCACGGCCGTGTACTTGGTTGATAAGTGTTTAGACCAGGTTATTGCATCGGCGAGCCGTTGACGATCACCAGGCTATTATCGCCATAAAGTCCGATGTACATTGAGCCGCCCACAACATCGGTGTGCAGCACACCCTGGGTGATCAGCGTAAAATTCCTTGTGCCGGTCTGGGTTACGCCGCTTGGCGTCGTCGGGGTCGCCCATCCGCCAAACTGCGGCGTTCCGCCGGTCGTCACAGATCCCCAACCGGTGAACGTATATCCACTTTTGACGCCGTCAGAGAGACTGCTGTCCATTATTCCCAAATTCGACAACTCAGGATACGGAGTACTTGAGAAGAAACCATTGCCTGCGGTCGCCCTGTAGGTCATCTGTGCAGAATGATACGTGCGTAGTGTCGAGATCGCCGAACCTTCGTTGGCCGAACGCCGTGAGGCGAGTAGGTTTGGGATCGCGACCGCGGCGATAATGCCGATGATCACGACGACGATCAGTAATTCGATAAGCGAAAAGCCTTTGCTGTTTTTCATACTCTAGTTGTTACTCCTGTTTCAATCGGAAATTTAGGGGCAGAAAAAACAGCCCGTCGGTCGGGAGACACACCTCAAAAAGCGTGCCAGAGCGAATACACCCGTAAAATCAGGCCTTCCCTCAAATCAGCGGCGACGATTGTGACATAATTTGTCAACGGCCTTTTTGGTTGTGACAGTTTTTAGAACGGGATGCAACGGTGGTTACCCGTTCAGGATCGGATTGCGTCGAGGATCCGGAAATGGACTATTGCGGCACACGTGACAATTCGGGTAGAATCTCGAGATATGCAAATATTCAAACACGTCGCATTTCTTGTAATTGCCATTGCACTTTTTTCTGTTGCAGGGTCGGCCCAAACCGCCTCACTCGCGAATATGGGCGACGAGGTTTACGAATCCGAGGCCGACGGATTTGAAATAGCATTGCCGAAAGCGTGCGTAGTGGTCAAAAGTGCCGCGGACGGTAACAATTACGTCTGCGATGTCAAAGAAGGCCGCGTATCCGTTTCCGTAACTCTCGGGCCGAACGTCATAAGGACCGATAAGGACGTTGCGGCATTTTTAAGCGGTTTCAGGGAGGCTTTGGCCGGTGATTCGGGCGTCAAACTGCTTGGGGAAACGTCTGCGAAGGTCGGCGATTACCGCGGTGCGGCATACCAACTCACGATCGACGGTGACAAATCACTGATGGTCGCGTTGGTCTGGGAAAAGTTTGTCGTTGTAATTTCAGGGCGGGCAAACTCAAAGGTCGCGAATTCGGCCGAGTTGATCAGCGAGGCGGTGCAGAGCTTCTCATTTGTAAACAAATAATTCGTTAGGGGTAAGTGCTTTCACGAAACTAGAAACCGGCGGCCGAACCGCCGGTTTCGTCATTTTGAACCCGTCCTTGTTGAACTATGCCCCTCATCGCGCAAACTGCACAGTTTCACACCGATGCCGCTCGGCATTTATTAGCGTGAACCAACTGCCGGTCAAAATTTAGGTGCCGCGTTTATGACACGATGCACAGATCGTCGCATTCGGGACCTTCGATTCGGGCCGATTCATCGATACCGAGAAATGGCACGCATCACATGTCCGATGAAATGCCAGCTGATTGGTCAGCGTGGTCATGGTGGTACTGCCCGGATCTTTGAGTATCGGAAGTGCGGGCAGCAGTTTCGGCTTTTCTCCTGCCTTCGCATGGCAATCTCGGCAAGCAGCGATTCCCGCAGCCTTGGCGTCCGTGTTAAAAAGCTCCATGGTCAGCGTGGTCGTGCGGCCGGCCGGCCAATCGGTCTTCAGCGGCGGATGTTTAGCCAATTCCGAGGCGGGCTGCGCAGTGTGGTGGCACTCGATACATTGGATCGGGCCCGAAACACTGTATTCACCGCTATTGTGCTTGACGTGGTTGAATGTCACTGTCCCCTGCTTTGAGCCCTTTGCCAGTTCGATCACCTTTGGCATTTCGAGCGGCGGCGCCGCCTTATTGTTCATTACCTGAGCATTCTGGCTGGTACCGTCAAGGAGGAACAACACAGCCGCAAATGCGGCTATCACGAAAGCAGTCTTGAAATACTTTCTCATCACTTTTCACCTCCAGTCGACAGAGCTTGAAAATTCCCCTATCAGCGCCATTGTGTTCCTGGTTTTGGAAGATTGATGTGACCGCGGTCACCGGAACGAAGAAGTAATTGTCAGGGGACCGTCACCGTCGTGGAAGCACGGTCGATGGTCGGTGAATGAGATCGATCTACCGTAACGAAATGTTCGGGTGGGTTGAGACGGCCTTCATCTATTCGTCATGTCGATACCGACGGAAACTCAGGGAGAGTCCTGACCGGCCGGGGAAATATCAGATCATTGCTCGTCCGGAAGAGAAGTTGGGCTAAACGGGGGGACTATTTATGTCGGTATGTAATTCGGCCCTTGGTCAGGTCGTAGGGCGAGAGTTCAACATCGACCCGGTCACCCATCAAGATGCGGATCCGGTTGCGGCGCATACGGCCCGAGATCGTGGCGAGCACCATATGCTCGGTGTCGTTCAGTTGTACCTTGAAAAATGCATTTGGCTGCTTGTCGACCACGACACCTGCCATTTCAATAAGTTCTTCTTTCATTCACTATACCTATTACTGCTATATTGTCCGGCAGCGGACTTCGGACCGGTTCGCCGATCCGAAGCGCACCGCCGCGATTCGAACTGTGACTTTTCGACTAGTAGCGTCCGCCACCGCCGTAACCACCGCCGCCGCCGCGATTGCCCCCACGTCCGCCGCCACCGCCGTAGCCGCCGCGTCCGCCACCGCTACCACCGCGATCTTCGCGCGGTTTGGCTTCGTTGACCGTCAGTGCTCGTCCATCGACCTCTTTTCCATTCATGCTCGCGATCGCCGCTTCGCCTTCTTCCTTGCTCGACATTTCAACAAATCCGAAACCGCGTGAACGGCCCGTTTCCCGGTCTTCGATAAGGTTAGCCGACTGGACCGAGCCAAATTCGCCGAACATCGATTCGAGATCCTGCGAGGTTGTGTTGAATGAGAGATTTCCTACGTAAAGTTTCGTTGACATTAAATAATTTACCTTTCCCCTTTTCGGGAATTTCAAAAGAAGTGTCGATTCGAATGGCTTCGCAGAAAAACGGTGCAACGAAGTGTCGGTTTCGGATGCTCAATTAACGCAAGAGCTACTTCTGTACCAATAAACAACCTGCTCTTTGCCAAATCCAAAAACCGTCTTTGATGAGCGTGATGCAAAAATGGTGCACCACAAGAGAAGGACTACCTCTCTAGGATGCACCGTTTTGGCAATAGTTGCAAATGAAGAGTTTTACAGCATTTTGCGGCCGCGTACGGTAACCCCCATCAGCTTTGACGGAAATGTGGCAAAATCCTCGATCTCGACGACCTCCTGTCCGGTCTTCTTATCATTCTTGACCCGAAGACGTGCGGCGGCAATGTAAGTGCCATCGCCCTTGCCGGTGACGGGATCGACCATCAGTTCGATGTAGCCGAACGGATAATCGATCGAGCGATAACCTCCGCGAAGTTCGGCAACACCGAGCCAACGCTCAAAGATTATCCGGATACGCTGCTTGTTACCAACCTGGCTTACGTTAACGCCGTTGACAGTGCGGCCGAGCCTTCCGCCGATGGCGAAATTGCCCAGATCTGTCGATCGGATAGCTTTTAGCAGGTCATCCTGCCCGTTTTCATCAAGTATCTTGAACAGCCGTTTAGCATCATCATCCGAAGTTGTTCCGGTGAGGTTCAGAGTAAATGTATTGGTAGTTGTTCTGGTATTAAAGCCGGAGCCATAGCTGACCACGGTACCGGTAAATGTGGTTTTTTCGACACCCTGCGCAAATACGCCGGCAACGCCCAACACCAACACCGCAATGATATATAGAGTAGATGTTTTTAGCATTTTCATAACAAAAAAAACCTCCGTTCATTCGATGCCGCAGGGCGAAAATGGTTCACCGCAAATTCAATGCGTTAAAACCGGCAGGCTTGATCCGGCGATGTTGATTGCGGAGGGTCCAGGCGGTTAGAATACGTACGATGACCGATAGAGAACTAATGACCGACGCCGATATACACGCATTCGGCGTCGAGATCGTCTATAAACAGCTTCAGGAAGCCGAGTGGATCGTGGAATCAGCCGATGTATTTGCCGACCCGCTCACCGAACCGCAGATCGTCGCCCATAAGGACGGCGAGATCGGTTTTTTCGTTGTCCGGACGGCAATGTACCCCGACCGTGGACGAATAGAGGGCGAGGAAGTATTTCAGACACTTGTCCGGCATGCCGGTGCCCATGGTGCTTCGTGCTATTTTGCGAGCGTCAGCATAGCCAATTCGGAGGGGAAAACGGAAGCGGAAATGTCAGTTCCGGTCAAGGGCGTCGCGTATCACGTCGCCTTTGACGGGCTCGTGAAGATGGCTCTGCCCGAAGAGGAACTGGGCGACGATACTATCGGCGAAAATTCAATGGTGAACTGAGCGACGGATATTTTGATCAACAATGAATAAAACCAGGTTAGAGGCATTTTCGGACGCGGTAATCGCCATAATCATGACGATAATGGTACTCGAACTAAAGGTTCCGCACGGTACCGACCTCGAATCCCTGCGCCCATTAGTGCCGGTATTTTTGAGCTATGTGCTAAGTTTCGTCTACCTTGGTATTTATTGGAATAATCATCACCACATGCTCCAGGCGACACGAAAGATCAACGGCAAGGTATTATGGGCCAATCTCAATCTGCTATTTTGGCTGTCGCTGCTCCCATTTGCCACGGGCTGGATGGGTGAAAATCATTTTGCACCGATCCCGACCGCCGGTTACGGTGTTGTACTACTTCTGGCCGCGATCTCTTATACGATACTGCAAAGTAAGATCGTTAAACATTCAAACGGGGAGAACGAATTACTTGCGGCCGCGATCGGCAGTGACCTTAAGGGCAAAGTTTCGTTGATTTGTTATGCGTTGGCCATTCCGTTGGCGTTCGTCAATATCTGGATCTCGAACGTCCTCTACGTGTTCGTTGCGGCGATCTGGTTCATACCCGACCGCCGCATCGAACGAAAGGTCGGCGAATAGAAAACACACCGTCGGCGCTTTGCCAACGGTGCGTTTCACAGATCTCGTTTCCCAAACCTAGAACAGGAATCTAAGCAGCAGCAGGAGCCCGACAGCCCCTAGGATAGACATTATCCAACCGGCAGCATAATTCTCTTTCTTCCATATAGCTCGGCCGACCATTGTCCCGATGAATGAACCGCCCATGCCGACCAAAGCAGTGATCAGCCATCCGAGCATGCCGCCAACGATCTCTTCTTTGCCCGGTATCAAAAGGCGGGCAATGACCCCGATCACAAGACCGACAAGTAGCTGCCAAATTAGTGAAAACATATTTATCTCCTTTTTCGTCACAAGTTCGACCTGATATCAATTGTTGTAATATACAACCGAAGTTTTCTCGACCATCCCGTATTCTGAAAATACGCTCCCGTGGATCCAAAAGTTCACCTTAACGGATTTGTCACAGGTTGCGGGAGCAAGCGGATATTTGTAAATTCGACTGCGATCTCTGCGGCAGTATTGCATCCGATCACGCCTGCAAGCACCGTGTCCGGAAATGCAGAAACAAACTCTTCTACCTCGCGCCATTCGGCATTCTCATTTTGGCGCCAGTAGGCCGTAAATACGTTTCCGCGTCGTGAAATTTTAAGTTCAACTGATCTGGCCGTAGTCGGCACCTCACCAGGAGTCGTCAGCGACTCATATTGGTCCTGCTTTCGCACGTCTAGCCGTATACCGCTGCCGCCTTCGCGCAGGCCGCCAAATGACCTCTCCAAACGCAAATAGTTCATCCGGTCCACATAAATAAGAAGACCGGCCCCCTGATAGTCCTCGGTCGGGTCGAAATTGACCCGCGCTTCGATCTGAAAGTCGCCCACGACCGCCTTTACAAGTCTCGGGGCGGTTAGGTTCTCGCCGTAAAGGTCCTTGGCCGATGGTATCCGCATTGCGAACTTACCCTGCTTGAATTCAAAAGGCGTCGGGTTATTTTGGCCGTCCGAATCGATCCACTGCCAACCGCCCTCGAAACGCTTGTCGACGGCTTTTACGGTCTCGGGCAGCACGATCTTCTGGCCTTCCGGCATAGATTCAATCACAGCCGGCGTCGGCTCAGACGCCGCAATGCGAGAATTTGCCGACGGCGTCGACGATCTCTTAGACTCGACCGAATTCTTTGCCGGCGGCGGACTGCCGCAACCAAGTAGATATGCTGCCGCTACTATTAGCAAGGGAAACCGTTTCATAGTGCTAACTATCCTTTCGGTCCAAAGCGGGATTCGATGATGCCCTCAGTCAATTTACCGTATCGCATTGTCAGCCGAGGGTAAGTTTCGTTTTCGACCTCTAGATCCTCCATTCCCAGCCGCAACTCGGCCTCGGTTATCGCGAACATCGGCCCTTCGATCTCGATATAGGTCCCAAAGGGCAGTTCGTCAAGCACGACCTCAACATCTAGGTACTTCCAGGTTTGCCGCCGCTTTTCGTAGATCAATCGAGGCACGAGCCCGAGGCAGGTCAGTATCGAGTCGACCTCGTCGGGATCCGCGATGGCCGACTCGTATTCGATCTGCTGTTTGACAGCGTGATGATCCTCGATACGGCGTTTGTACGTGAGCAGACTGCCATTTGAGGTCTTTCTGATGCGAACGACCGCCCCGGCCGGATCGAGCGGCGGGCCGCCGTAGATAATGTTTACTTCATATTCGTCGCCATGGAGAATGGCCCCGTCTTCGCTTAATGCCGCGATAACGGCCGAAAGCTGGTCGGCGTTGACCCGGTACTTTTTTTCAATCTCTATTGCCATGATCGATCAAACCTGACGTATCCATTTCCAGATCTCGGGCAGCGTGGCCCGCTTGCCGTACATCAACATCCCGACTCGATATACGCGCGACGCCAGCCATACGAGTGCCGCGATCGTCAGAACATTGATCCCGACCGACAACGCGATCTGCCAGAACGGCGGCGTTTCCGCCAATATCCGTACGGGCATTGTCATCGGCGCAAAGAAAGGCGAGATCGAGACCCAAAATGATAGGCTTGAATTCGGATCGCGGATCACGGCAAAACTGAAATAAAATCCGATCAGCATCAGCATCACCGGCGGAAAGGCGAACTGTCCGCCTTCCTGAACGGTCGTCACGACCGAACCGATAAGTGCAAAGATCGATGCGTACGCAAAATAACCAAGAAGAAAGTAAAGCAGAAAGTATGCGACCATGAGCGGCGTAATGTGCGGCATTCCACCGAATAGGCTCGACAGATCGGACTGAACCGCCAAGAATCCGATCAGGCCGGCGATCGATATCACCCAGATCGACAGTTGCGTCAGCCCGGCAAGCCCAACGCCGACAAGTTTGCCGAGCATCAGTTCGTACGGCCTTGCTGACGAAAATAGTATCTCGGCTATTCGAGTTTCCTTTTCCTCGACCACGGCTCCCATTATCACCTGCCCATAGATCGCCAGCGTAATATAGATCATCAGGCCGATGATAAATGACGCTGCGAGCAACATATCACTGTCTTTTTCCCGGCCCTTATCGTCAAGTGATTTCGAGTCTATCGTCACTCGCCGACTCAGTTCCATTACGCTCTTTTCGTTAATATTGGCGTCCGCTAACCGTTGCGAACGGACAGCGTCGTTTATTACGTCGCGCAGGATGTCGCTTGCAATAAAGTCGCCGGCCTTTCGCGACCTGAACTCAAATCTTGCATCCTTGCTATCGATGCTCGACGGAGCTATTAAATAAGCATCGATCTTGTTTGCCGCGGCCATTTCATTCAGGTCCTGTCGGATCTCATCGGGCGAACGGCCGGTCGCGTTATAGTCGATAAAGACAAACGTAGCTTGGCCCTGCATCGGAGGTTGGTTCATCTGCCCGGGTTGAGCCACGGGCATGTCCTTCACCGCGCCCCTTACCGCCTGATCGCTGCGAGCGGCGATCTTGTCGGGGGCGAGATTCTCACGTATCCTCATTCCGATCTTGTTGGTGGGATCGACGATGACGATACGCGTCGGCTCACCTTTGATCGAAAAGATAAATGCCGGGACCAGGGCGAAACAGGCTCCGATCACCGGGAACAGAAGTGTCCCGAGCAAGAATGTCCATTTTAGGACGATCTTGCGATATTCGTGCTTTACGACGGCGATGAACTTTCTCATTTTTCACCTCCGACCTGGTCGATGAAAATGTCGTTCAAACTTGGTTCGACCTGCTCAAATTTCGTGATCTCGGCCCCCGCCCCTATCAAGTTTTTCAGGATCAATTGTGCGTCGGCTCCATCGGCTATTTCGATCTCGGCCTCGTCCGCGTGATAAACCACCGACTTTACGAGGTTTCGATCCGCAAGAACGGCCTCCCCGCCGGCTGCACGAAGGGCGATCACATTGCGTCCGTAGCTTTCCTTGACTTGTCTTAGACTGCCGCCGATCACCTTTTTTGACTTGTTGATCAGAATGATATCGTGACAGAGTCTCTCGGCGGTTTCCATCAGATGCGTTGAAAATATGACGGTCTTATCTTTCTGCTTAAATTCGGCAAGTACATCGATCATAAACTCGACGTTGACCGGATCGAGGCCCGAAAACGGTTCGTCTAATATCAGCAGGTCCGGATCGTGCAGCACGGTTGAGATGAATTGTATCTTTTGCTGCATTCCCTTCGACAGATCGGTCGTCTTTTTGGACTTCCACTCGGATAGGTTCATCCGCTCCAGCCATCGGTCAATACGGCGTTCGGCTTCCTTTCCGGTGAGATCTTTCAAGGCGGCGAAATATCTGAGTTGATCGGCCACCTTCATTTTTTTGTACAGGCCGCGTTCCTCAGGCAGATATCCGATCCGATCCTGCAATCGCGCAGACATTCGCTCCCCAAAAAGCCCGATACGCCCTTCATCGGGTGCCGTAATGCCGACGATCATCCGAATGGTGGTCGTCTTTCCGGCTCCATTCGGTCCCAGAAAACCAAAAACGCGGCCGGCCCTTACTTCCAAAGAAAGGTCGTCCACCGCGGTAAAGTCGCCAAATCTTTTGGTCACATTCTCGACACGTAGGGTAACGTCTTTGTCGCTCATAAACTATAGAATCCAAGATATCATAGGTTTAGATCGGCTTTCAGTCTCGGGGCGTCGAAGAGATTGCCCGGGGATATTTGACCGTCTTCCTAAGCGAACTCGGACCGCGGTCTCAACTTGCCCGAAAGCCGCTAATTAGTCATACTTCTCGGGAAATTATGGAGATATTCGTTTACAGAAATGGCAGTCAGGCGGTCGAGGAGGGATTTGGCCGTGACGACCTGCCGGAACTGTTGGCTGATGAGACCAATGTCGTCTGGGTCGATCTTCAGGGCGAAACGGAAGAGGGCGTGGCCGAGGCCAAAGATATTTTGCTCAATGTCTTCAACTTTCATCCGCTTACGGTCGAAGATTGCCTCGAAACCCGCAATCAGCCAAAGGTCGAGGGTTTTGAACGCTATCTCTATTTCATCGTCCACGGCATAAAGCCCGGGCTCACGCATCCTGCCAATTTTGTCACCAAAGAGCTCGATGGCTATTTGGGGAATAATTTCGTTGTCACGTTTCATGTCGAGCGGTTTCGCAGTATCAAGACGGCCAAACAACAGATCCGCAGCAGCCCGTTTGTTTGCCAACGTGGGGCTGCGTACCTGCTCCAGCGGATACTCGACGAATTGGTCGACCTTTATATGCCGATCGTAGACGACTTTGACCTTGAGATAAATTCGCTTGAGGAGCGTGTACTCGGTATGCGCAAGAGCAACAATACGATATTAGGGGAGATCATGGACCTCCGCCGGAGCGTTGCCCGGCTGAAGCGAATCTCGTCGCGTCAACTTGAGGTGCTGTATCGTATGTCGCATGGGGAATTCCCCCAGATCCCGACAACGGTCCTACCTTTCTTCCGGGACGTCCACGATCATCTCGTGCGTATCTCAGACCTCGCCGAGGGCTATCGTGACCTCGTCAGCAGCCTCTTCGACATTCATTTTGCAGTTGTCGGAAATCGCACGAACGACGTGATGAAGACGCTTGCCGTAATGTCTTCGATCATTTTGCCATTGAGTCTGATCGCCGGTATTTACGGGATGAACTTCGAATATATGCCTGAGTTGAAAACTCGGATGGGCTATTTTGTGACCTTGGGTGGAATGGTGCTGATCACGATCGTATTACTGGGATATTTCTGGCGATTGGGCTGGATATTCCAAAAGGAAGATGAGATCGACACCAGCCTGGCGAGCCATGACGAGAGTGACCACTACGATATTTGATCCAGAATTGCGGCGACCTGGGAGTCCCCAAAACCGTAAATCCCGGCTTGCTGAGTGAACTCTACAAATATTTCGTCAAATTCCTTCACACCGCGTCCTCGTATTTCCCTTAGGATCTCGGCCGGCTTCGAGCCCTTTTCGATCTCCGCATCGACAACCTCGGACAGCATCGGAAAACAAGGCGATACGATCGCACCAAGTTCCTTGAGCCGCCGATGATCTCCCGCTGAATAAGCGGCCCAAAGGTCGACACCGAGCCTTAGGTCGTTAGACGTGAGCGGCTTTCTTTGGTTGAAGCACGTCTTCAGTTCCTTGTCGCCAAGACCGCCAAATCCTTTCCATATCTCGTGCGGCTCGCGGACAGACGGCTCAACCCGATAGACGACAGCTTGGGTTTGGGCGAGGAGATACAGACAAAACCAATAGTTGGTCTGACAGAACAATTCATACTCGAACCAGAGGTTCACCTCGGTGTCAGACGGAAGGTCGATCAGCTTCGACAGTTCGTCGGCCACCTTTTCATGGTATTCGATCTCGTCCGTACCGTAATTGACCAAGAGAAAGTTCGCCCGTCGATCGAAAAGTTCATCCAGCGTTTCACCGCTGACGTCGCCGGTGATCATACACTCGCGGCAGACGATCACGTCGCCGGCGATCTTTGTTTTGCGAAACTCTTCAACCAGCGAATCGCCGGGTAGAACATGGTAGGTCATACTAACATCCAAACCGCGTATCCGAACGCAAGACACATACCCGAGTAAACCCCTGCCACGATGTCATCGGCACATACGCCAACGCCGCCGGGCAAATGCTGCAGGCTGTCGATCGGATACGGCTTCCATATATCGAAAAGTCTGAAAAGAAGAAATCCTGCCAAAACAAAGGGCCAGGCGACCCCAAGCGGCACAAAGAGCAGAGTAATGATCTGGCCCATTACCTCATCCACCACGGCTTCCGGCGGGTCGAGGTCACCGAGCATCGAGATCGCTCTCCCGGACGCCCAGATCCCGGCTAGTATCAAGATAGCGAGCAACGATGAGTTCGCCGCCCAGACGACCGCGGAAATTTGATCGCCGGTAAATCCCGCCGTCATCGCCCGCAGTCCCGCAACGCCGTCTATCCAGACGATACCCAAATAAATGGCTACCCCGACCATTGACCCGAATGTGCCCGGCATCAAAGGCAGATAACCGACGCCGCATGTCGTCACTCCAAGCGCTATCAGATCGACGATCCCTTCCGGCTTACGTTTATCGACGGGTGATCTCATTAAAATTCAATGCCTTGCTGCGCAAAAATGCCCTTGTGAAAGGGGTGTTTTATCTCGACCATTTCGGTGACGAGGTCCGCCTCTTCGATCATCGCCGCGAGAGCGTTGTCGACATTTCGCCCCGTGAGTATCATATGCAGATGCGGATGTACCGCCCTGACCGACCTGATCACCTCAATGACCTTATCGATATCCAAAAAGCCGTAACTCAGGACATACAGCAATTCGTCGAATACTAGAACATCGTGATCACCATTTCGCATCTTATCAACGCACAACTGCCACGTTTCCTCTGAGGTCTTTATGTCCTGCGATCGGTCATTCGTGTCCCAGGTAAAGCCGTCGCCCATGGTGTGGACCTCGATCCCCAACTTTTCAAACGATTCGTGTTCGCCGTATCTGTCGTTCTTCGATTTCATGAACTGGATCATACAGCAGTCCATTCCCCGCCCGGCCGCACGGACGAGCACTCCGATCGCGGCGGTCGTCTTCCCTTTCCCGTCGCCGGTATTGAGCATCAAAAGCCCTTTCGTATTTTCTCGGTAATCGTCCCGACGCCATTTATAACGCTTTTCTTTTGGATCAACCATTAAAAAAATTATGGCAGTTGTTAAAGGCAGCGGCAACCTGATCCGCTGATCCCCCAAAACTGCCTTCGGTCTCCGAAAACTACCTGATTACTTCGATTGATGGCCGTTCGACCCATTGGCAGAGAGGTCATCCTCTGAAGATTCGATCGCTCGTCTGACCGCCTCGACTATTTCGCTTTCCTTTTCGTCCCAGTTACCCGAGATCCGCAAGCCGGCCGCATTCTTGTGACCGCCGCCCCCGAACCGCTCTGCCACACGAGCAATATTGATATCACCTTTCGATCGTAAACTTACACGGTATTCACCTTCACCGACCTCGCGCATATAGACGGCTGCAAGAACTTCCTTGGCAGCAAGTGGTATATTCACAAACCCGTTATTGTCGCCGTCTACCGCCTCTGACATCCTCTTCATTTCGATAGTCTGACGCAAAGTTGCGATCCTGCCAGAAGCGTCGCGTTTGACGGTATCCAGGACACGACGCATAAGCTCGATTCTCGACCAGGGATAGTTGGCATAAACCGCTTCGCCGATCTTCGCAGGTTTCGCCCCTGCCTTGATCAGTTCCGATGCGACCTTTAGGGTCCGGTCCGATGTATTTGAAAAGTGAAATGATCCGGTGTCCGTCACCAAGGCCATGTAGACGCACTCGGCGATCTCTTTCGTAATGCGTCCGCCGATAGCCTTGCAGAGGTTGTAGATCATCTCGCCGACCGCCGAGGCCGTCGAATCGATCCAGTTGACGGTGCCGAAGTGTTCGCTCGTCGCGTGGTGGTCAATATTGACTGTAAATTGAGTTTCTAGACCTGCGATCCCGGGTCGATGAATATCCGAACACTCGATAACAAAAACGGCATCGTATCGCCTTTCGATCGTCCTTACGTCGAGTATTTTTTCAGCCCCGGGCAAACTGCGATAGGCAGCCGGCACATCTCCGTGCACAATCACCTCGGCCTTTTTCCCCAAAGAGAGTAACAACCAGTAAAGTCCCAACGAAGATCCGACACCGTCGCCATCCGGCTTGATGTGCGTCGTGATAGCAAAATCACGCTTGTTTTCAATTAACTCAACAACTTGACTTAACACTTAGTACACAGCGACCGCCGCTTGTTGATCAATCGCCGAACCGTCCAAATATGGGCGGTTCCCGGCAGATCGATCACGCCTGGTCACTATCTTCCTTATTAATTTCGCCTTTAATGGCCATATCCTGCAGGATCGCGCCGACCCGTGAGGCATTCTCTTCCGCTGTGTCCCTAACAAAATGCAGGTGCGGAGCATGTCTAAGGTTCAGATTCATCGCGACCTGCTGTCTGACGAACGTGGACGCGTGCCGGAGCGTTTTCAGGGCTTCCTGCACCTCGGCATCGCTGCCTTGAATAAATGTGAAAACCTTAGCGTCCCGCATATTGGCCGAAACGACCACTTCCGTGACCGTGACCGACTCAACTCGCGGATCATCTAATTCAAAACCGACCACTTCCGCGATCTCTTCGCGAAGGGCCTCGGCAAATCGCTCTGGACGTCGCATTACAGTTACAACTCCGTCGCCGCGATCTTCTCGATCGTAAAGGCTTCGATCTGATCGTCGATCTTTAGATCATTAAAGTTGACCAGGCTGATACCGCACTCAAAACCGTTCTTGACCTCGTTTACGTCATCCTTGAACCGCTTGAGTGTTGCGATGTCGCCTTCCCACACAACCACGCCGTCGCGGATCAGACGGGCCTTCGCCTGTCGGCGGATAACGCCGTCGATCACGCGGCAACCGGCGATCGTGCCGATCTTCGACACCTTGAAGGTCTCGGAGATAAGTGCCTTGCCCAATATGACCTCTTTCTCGATGGCGTCGAGCATACCGATCATGGCGGCCTTGATCTCTTCTTCCACCTTGTAGATGATCGAATGCAGCCGAATATCCACATCTTCGTGCTTGGCGATATCACCAACACGGGCTTCCGGCCTGACGTTAAAGCCGATAATGACAACCGCGGTGGAATCGTCATCAGCCTGAGTTGCCGATGCTAACAGAACATCCGATTCGGCGATCGCTCCGACGCCGGCCCTGATGACCCGCACCTTGACCTTTTCCGTCGAAAGTTTCTCGAGCGTTCCCTTGAGAACCTCGACAGAGCCTTGTACATCCGCCTTGAGAATGACAAGAAGTTCTTTGATCTCAGCCTGGCCGAGCGACTCGATGCCACGCTTGGTGGTTTTAAGCATCGCAGCCTGGCGAGCGTGCATTTGCCGCTGTCCGGCTATCGTTTGGGCCCTATCGATATCGGAAACGACCTGGAACGTATCACCAGCCTGCGGGACACCCTGGAGGCCGAGTATCTCGACCGGAGTGGCCGGTGCCGCTTCGGTAACGGCTTCTCCACGATCGGAGAACATCGCTCTGACCTTGCCGTAAAACTGGCCCACGATGAAAGGATCGCCGACACGCATTGTTCCCTGCTGAACAAGGGCCGTCGCGACGGCACCGCGTCCCTTGTCGAGTTTGGCCTCGAGAACCACGCCGGACGCTCGCCGTGTCGGGCTCGCAGTAAGTGCAAGTATGTCCGCCTGGATCAATACCGTTTCCAGCAAAGTGTCGAGATTTTCGCGCTTTTTGGCCGAGACCGGAACCATTTCCGTATCACCGCCCCAATCGGTCGGCTGCAGGCCTAGCCCCGCTAGGCCCTGTTTGACCTTGTCCGGATTTGCGTCGGGTTTGTCGATCTTGTTGATCGCGACAATGATCGGGACACCGGCCGCCTTTGAATGCTCTACCGCCTCGATGGTCTGCGGCATGACTCCGTCGTCGGCAGCGACGACCAGGATAACGATGTCTGTGGCCTTGGCGCCGCGGGCACGCATCATCGTAAAGGCTTCGTGACCCGGTGTATCGAGAAACACGACCCGACGCGGTTGATCCGGATCGTCGGCATTCGGCACCATTACGCTGTAGGCACCGATGTGCTGAGTGATGCCGCCGGCCTCTCCCTCCGCAACATTTTCCGAACGGATGGCATCGAGCAGCGAGGTCTTACCGTGATCGACGTGTCCCATCACCGTAATGACCGGCGCTCTCGGGAGTTCGACATCGTCGGCGTCAGCCGCGATCAACTCTTCGAATTCCTGCTCGATCACCATTTCTTCAAACGGTACAAAACTAAGGTCAAATCCGTATTCGAGAGCCATCTCAATGGCCATTTTTTCGCCGATAGGCTGATTAAGCGTCGCAAATACACCGCGCTTGATCAGAAGCTGTACGATGTCTCGCGGCGTGATACCGAGAGCCTCGGCAAATTCGCGAACGGTGGCTCCCTCTGTAAGGCGAACCGAGCGGATCTCGGTCTTTTCGCCGCCGCCGACCTGATCAAGGATGCGCTCCTCGATCGATCGCTGACGCGGTGCGTCAAGATCGCGTTCGGCAAATCTGCCGCCCTTATCGTCCTTGCCCTTGCGTCCGCTGCCCCCACGGCCCGGACGACGGCGGTTGTCCGCCGGCGGCGTGTACGTCATCTGCGGAGCCGCTGTCTCGCCGGGGGTTCCACGAAATTGCGGCCGGCCGGTTCTGGGGTCAATCGGGGCCTTTTGATCGCCAAGCAGCCTTCCGGTCTTGGTCGGAGCATCGCTGACCAATTTATCTCCGGGCTTAATGCCTTTCTCGATGGCTGATTTGGTGAGCGTAAGTGTTTTGACAGTTGTACCGCCCGGTTTTACTACTTTCGGGGCTTCCTGCTCGGGAGCCGGCTCTTCAGTTACCGCCGCTGCGGTTTCGGCCGTCGGGGCCGATTCAGCGGGCTCTGCTGCGGCGTCGACCGGAGCAACTTCTGCCGACGGTGCCTCGGCCGCGACCGGAGCCTTCGGTTCTTCGACGGACTCGGCCGGTTTGACCTTTGAAACAACAAGCTTCTTGACCTTGACGGACTTGCCGGCGACGGCCGGTGTATCGGCGGCGGGCTCTGTCGCTTTCGGAGATTCTTCTGATATGACAGCGGCTTCGGTTTCGACAACAACCGGTTCGGCGGTCAACTCAACCGTTTTTGCAACGGCGGGCTCAACGTGCTCGGCAATGGTCTCGCCGGTTTCAACCGCCTCGACGGTTTCAGCCGGAGGCGAATCCTCCTTCTTGGCCTTAATGACCTTGATCGCTCGTTTTGGGGCTGTTTCGGTCTTCGGAAAGTACTTATTACGAACCTTTTCCGCAAATTCGGCGCTAACTGAATTCGATGCCACGCTGACATCCGCACCGGCTCGGCGCAGATCCTCCATCACGCGTTTTGTGTCCTGCTTCAACTCGCGTGCCAGATCGTAGATTCGAACTGATTTTCGAATGGCCATATATAATTTCGTTTCAACCTAACCGTCAGCCGTGCATCACATTTCGGTACTCACGGCCCAATCCACAAAACAATTGTTATCCTGCGACGCCCACGCTTCGCATCCAAGAGGCTCACTCGCCTGCTTCTTCTGACGAACCATCTTCGTCAGCCGGAGCATCCGCAGATCCCGCAGGCTCTTCGGACGCCGCGGCCGGCTCGACAGCTTCGGCGACTTCAGTTTCTTCAGGCAATTCCGCTTCTACGGCGGCTTCGCCATCAGTTTCGGTACCGACTTCGACATTCTTCGCCGCAACGATCGATTGTGCCGACGCGAGAATGCTTTCAGCCTCATCCAGCGACACATCAAGAAAATCAACCAGATCGTCGACTGATGTCGCCGCAAGAGCCTCAACGTCAGCGATGCCTTTCTCAGACAGTGTCTCAGCCTGTGAGGCGGTGACGCCCTGAAGGGCCGTGATCGGCACGGCCTCGCCCGAGGCCATCATCTTGCCCATTTTAAGAGCGATCTCCTTCTTGAGGAGTTCTTCACTGACGATCTTGATATCCCATCCGACCAGGCGTGCAGCCAACCGCACATTCTGGCCCTTTTTGCCGATCGCGAGGCTCAGTTGGTCTTCGCCGACAATTACTTCCATTTGGCGGTTGACGATATCGGTGATCCTGACCTGCGAGACCTTTGCCGGCGACAGTGCGTTGGCTGCAAACACCGACGGCTCATCGGACCACTCGATAATGTCGATCTTTTCGCCGCGAAGCTCTTTGATGATCGCTTGAACACGCGACCCCTTCATTCCGACACAGGCTCCGACCGGATCGACATCCTTTTCGTTAGATGCAACTGCGATCTTCGCTCTGTCGCCCGGTTCGCGGACGGCCGACTTGATAACCACGGTTTCATCGTATATCTCAGGCACCTCCATCTCGAACAGCCGCTTAAGCAGCTCGGCCGACGCACGCGACCCCTTGATCTGCTGCCCTTTCTGGTCCTTTGACACGTCAGCGATCACAACGCGGATACGCTCGCCCTGATTCCACATTTCACCGCGGGATTGTTCGGCACGCGGCACATACGCCTCAAGATTGTTGCCAAGGTCGATGATCATGTCACCGCGCTCAAATCGCTTGACCGTTCCGTTGATCAATTCGCCTTTTCGGTCGATATATTCCTCATAGACCTTTTCGCGGATGGCCTCACGGACCTTTTGAACGAGGATCTGTTTGGCGGTCTGTGCGGCGATTCGGCCCATTTCTTCATTCGGCAAGGGGATCAAAAGTGAATCGCCGATCTCAACATCGTCCCCGGCAAGTTCCTGAGCTTCTTCTAGTGAAAGTTCCTCTGAGGGGTTTTCAACGTCGTGAACCACAGTTTTTTGCGCGGAGATCTCGATCATTCCCTCCTCGTTGTTCCAGTCGACCTGGATACCTTCACCGGTCCTGTCATGTCCGCGAAACTGCTTTCGGGCCGCAGCTTTTACGGCCTCTTTCATAGCTTCGATGACCATGTCGCGGTCAAGTCCCTGCTCGTTGCACAAGATCTCAATACTCTGTCCGATGGATGATGTCATAACTTCCAATCTGCCCGGCGTGCACTCGCCGCCTAACAGGCCTCGCTTAAACTAATCTTTTCGTCCCTTTAATTCTTTGCCAAGATCGATCTTCAGATTTGCCTTGACGACCGTTTCGTACGGTATTTTGACCGTTCCGCAGGTGCGGTCTTCAAAGTCGATCAGATCATCTTCAACTCCCGAGATCACGCCGACAAAGTTCTTTTGACCGTTGATCTCAGTGGAAACCTTTACCTTTGCCAATTCGCCGATGAACTTCACAAAATCTTTCAGCGAATACAATTCCCGCTCGATCCCCGGTGACGAAACCTCGAGAACGTATGCCCATGGGATCAGGTCCTCAGCGTCAAATATCTCCTCGATGGCTGAGGAATATCGCGTGCAATCGTCTATCGTCACGCCGCCCTCTTTGTCAATGTATATCCGAACGACCGAGTCGCGCTTCGCACCAAGGATCTCAGCGTGTACGAACTCAACGCCGCATTTGGCTGCAACTTCGAGAGCTGCTTCGATTACCCGTCCGGCAAAAGGCTGTTTCGATACCATCTGTTATAAAAAATAAAAAGTGGGCACGAGACCCACTTGATACGCTCCGACAATACGCATCGCGGCAAACGACTAGTATATAGGGAAATTACTTAAAAATGCAAGCTACATGTCTATAGTAATCCCTCGATGTCCTTCGCCTGCCTCTGCATTTCGCCCAGTTTGCCTATTACCGCGGCGAAACGATCCTTTGTCGGATCGGCGATGAACTCTTCGATCATCACCCCGAGATCCCGCGATTCGGCGTGAAGCTTCCTTGCATCGCGTTCCACGGCCCTCGCTGCGTCAGGCCTGACACTGCCCGCTTTTTTGGCCTCGGCGACGCCCCAGTGGGTTATCCGTACAATGTTCGGACGTGATTCGGTGACCCAACTCTCGCTTTTAAGCATCTCGGCGATATTATCGATGCTGGGGAAATAACCTTCCTTTTTCGTCAGGTCGACCAGATCGACATCAACCGTTTCGCGGCCGCCGGTGATCTCGTATATACGAACGAGTATCTTGTGAAAAGCGTCCATAATTTTCTACCTGTTAGTTCGCGGCTCCCCTGCGGACCGATGCAAAAACAGCACGGGCCGCTCCGAGAATACCGGCGTCATCGCCCAATTCGGCGCGTACGATCTTAACACGATCTGCCGGTTCGGGAAACGCCCTTTCATTCACCTCACGCCGCACTTCGTCAGCAAAAAGATCCCATGCGGCAGAGACGCCACCGCCAAGGACTATCATTTCCGGATTGAGCACATTGACCAAACCAGCCAGTCCGATCCCCAGATAGCTGCCCATCGACGAAAAAACTGCCGACGCCCTTTTATCGCCGCTTTTCGCCGCCTCGTAAACGGCTGATGATGACCCCACTTCGAGGCCGGCATTGATAGCGGATCTGATTATAGCCGTTGCCGAGGCGTACTGCTCGATGCACCCACGGCTGCCGCAACCACAAGGGTGCCCGTTCGGTTCGACGCAAATATGGCCGACCTCGCCGGCGGTGCCGTCCTTTCCGCGATAGGGTTCACCGTTGATCACGAGCCCGCCGCCGACTCCGGTTCCGAGCGTCACGCAGATTGACGTATCGACTCCGCGCGAGGCACCGAGCCAATTCTCGCCGATCGCCGCCGCCGTCGCGTCATTTTCAAGGACAGCTTCGATGCCAAGGCGCTTTGCGAGGATATCCCGAAGCGGAACGCCCTCGAGGCAACGCAAATTTGGCAGTTTATTCAAGATGCCTTTTTCAATATTAATGGTCGCGGGGACCGCGGCGGCGATCGCACACACCGATAACGGGTCTGCCAATCCATCGCGGCAATTCTCGGCCAATCGGACGATAAGGTCGATGACGTCGTCACCCGACGACCCCTTAGGAGTCTCGGAGCGCGAACGGGAATAAACGGTGCCGTCCTCACCAACCGCGGCCAAACGTAAGTTCGTGCCGCCCAGATCTAATGCCAAAGCAATTCTGTTCATTATGTGGAGGGTTAACTTTTACCTTTTATTTCTTTGGCCGATCAGATTCAGGCACGTTCATGAAAACATCTTCGTATTTCGCGTAGCCATCCTTGATCACGGTGTCCATGAGGTTGGCCTTATCTACGGTCACCACCTCAAGCAGGATCGCCGGCACCTCTTTCGAATTGTCGTCCTTTTTGAAAGGCTTTGTGTCCAACTTTTCTTTCTTGGCAAGCTTTATCGCCGCTTCGACGGCTGAATTGGCGAGTGGAATGATCGGCTTGTAGACCGTCATCGATTGTTTGCCCTCGGCAATGCTCTGCAACGCCCGTTTGTCAGCATCCTGTCCGGTAACGATGATCTTTCCGGCGAGGCCTTTCTTTGCCAGAGCGCTCACCACGCCGCCTGCCATCCCGTCGTTCGAAACGACAAATGCCTGAATATCGTCATTGTTCTGCGTAAGTGCGTTCTCGGCAAAATTCAGTGCAAGTTCGGGCTTCCAGTCTGGGATGAACTGCTCAGCCTTGATGACCACATCGCCCTTTTTGATCGCATCATTAAGGACAGACATGTACTCCTTATTCATGATGTGGGCGTTATTGTCCGTCGATGCCCCGTTTACGATCACGTAGTTGCCCTTCGGGACCTTGCCCAAAGCGTACTCGGCGATCTTGCGGCCGATCACAGGCACTTGATGAGAGATATAGACGTCGATCTTGTCCGAATTGATGAGCCGGTCGTAGCTGATGACCGGTACGCCCTGGGACTTGGCCTTATCGACCATCGATGCCGCCTGGGTAGCGTCCTGCGGGGCGATGACAAGCACGTCAACTTTCTGCGTCAGCAAGTTATCAACATCGTTGGCCTGCCGGTCCGGGCTGTTGTCCGCGACGGTGATGACGCAATCAACATTCAACTTCTTACATTGGGCTTCAAAGGCATCACGGTCGCGCTGCCACCGTTCTTCCTTAACGGTCGCCATCGCAAACCCGATCTTTATCCGCTTTTCCTGCGGGCCGTTTGAACACGAGACCACCCAAAGGGCGGCGAATACGAGAATCAGCAGTCGTTTACTAATCATTGTAAATTTTGATCCTTACTACCTAAATAAATGCCGGACTGTGCAAATTAAATCAAAAAAAGTACGATTCGGCAACGTGCCGAATTGCCCGCGACCGAGGAACGCTCTGTCATATCGAGTCCCCATGAAAACTCTTATATTTGAAAAAAATCTCACGCCGGCCAAATTATACCGTTTACAATTTGAATCAGTTTCAAAATGTGGTATAACTATGAGGCAAATCTTAGCTTAGCAGTCCAAGTAAGCAACGTGACGATAATTCGGTTTTGACGCTGAACGTGTTGTTTTTATTGACATTGGGCTCGAACTCGTGTAAAAGATTGAAAGGTTTGTTTTTTTGAATTTATTGAACTGAAGCGATACAAGAGGAGAACTATGAATAGTAAACTGTGGATTCGGAAGGCGACTTCGTCGTGCTTGATGATTGCAATGCTTGCGACCTACTCGATGGTTGCACTGGCAAATACTGAAAAAACCACCGGCGAGATCGTCGTCAACGGAAGCGAGTCGGTTGTGGTCAATGGCGAAGCAGCCAAGAGCGGCCGCACTATCTTTTCGTCGAGCATCGTTTCGACCCCGGCCAATTCGAGTGCTGTCATCAGCCTCGGAGCTGCCGGCGAGATCGACCTTGCTCCGAACAGCGTCGCAACGGTTTCGTTTGATGCGAAGACAGCCACGATCGACCTCAGTGCAGGATCACTAACAGTTCTCCGTGCCGCTAATCCGGTCAATGTCAACGCTGCCGGAACTTCGATGAGCTTGAACGCAGGCGAAAGAGCTTCAGCTCAGGCCGGCCGTTCGACCGACGACTACAAAGATGCTTCGGGCAAATGTATCGACGCTGACAAAGACGGCAAAGAAGAGTGCGACAGCATGGTCACCTGGTGGCCGTGGGCTCTCGTTATGGGTGGAGCCGCAGCGGGGATCATCTGGGCTGCGTCGCAGGGCGGAAACAACATCGCCCTTGGCGGCGGAACGGTTGTCGTTAGCCCCAATCGCTAAATCTTATTGTACTTAGCCGCCGCGGCGTTTTACCCCGGCGGCTAAGCTTATTATCTATTTGATAGGAATGATTCAGGAGGATATTAACTCAAATGTTCGGCAAAAATAGTCTTCGCAAATTAATTACAACGGTCACCGTAGCGGCTGTTTGGTGTGTTTATTCATCGGTGGCTTTCGCTGTGCCTGTCAACATGGCCGGTGAGATCACCGTTTCAGGACAGGTGTCCGTCAATGGCCAGGCCGCAGTTTCAAATTCGACCATCCTGTCGGGAAGCACGATCGTTACCGGTGCTGACTCGAGTGCGGTTGTCAGCTTGGGCAAAACGGGCCGGATCGAAGTTCTTGCGAATTCGAGCCTGACTTTGACCTTCTCGGAATCAAGCATTGTCGGCACCCTGTCGGAAGGCAAGTATCGTGTTTCGAACGCTGCCGGCGTTGCTACGACGTTTGCGACCAAGAACGCCACGATCATTGCCGATGCCGGCCAGGCAGACAGCTTTGCGATCGAGGTTGAGTGTTCGCACACCCACGTTGACACCTCGACCGGTCTCGTCACCATGCGTGAGGGTTCAAACGACAAGCAGGTTGCTGCTGGTTCGTCAGCTACGGCAGGAAACGTCGAGCAGTCAGGCTGCAAACCGTGTCTTCGTCCGGGTTCAGCTCCCGGAGTTGCTATCGCTGGTTGGCCGTGGCTGATCCTCGTTGCTGCTGGCGTTGCCGGTGCTGCCGTTTTCCTTGGCACTACCAAGAACGACACCACGCTTGGCGGCGGCACGATCATCGTCAGCCCGACGCGTTAATACTCGAACGAACGTTCTCTTTGTTTTGCGGGTCATGTAACTTACGTGACCCGCAATCTTTTATTTTAGATTGTGAATTATTTAACAAACTAGTAATTTTGTAGCTATGCATATCGCAGTAATTGGAACAGGTTATGTTGGATTGGTCTCTGGTGCGTGTTTCGCTGAGTTTGGGACCGATGTCATTTGCGTCGATGTCGACGCGTCAAAGATCGAAAAGCTGAATAACGGCATTATCCCGATCTATGAACCGGGGCTCGACGCTATCGTCAAAAAAAATGTTGAAGACGGCCGCCTGCACTTTACTACCGATATCCGGTCGGCAGTTGAGCGTGCTCAGGTCGTATTTTTGGCCGTCGGAACTCCGCCGCAGGCGGATGGAACGCCGGATATGAGTTATTATCGCCAGGCCGCAAAGGATGTTGCCGAGGCGATGAATGACTACAAGGTGCTCGTTACCAAGTCGACCGTTCCCGTCGGAACCGGAAAATGGCTGAGAGATTTTGTTCAGGAAAACCTCAAGGTCAACACCGAGTTCGGCGTCGCATCAAACCCGGAATTCCTTCGCGAAGGCGCCGCCATAACTGACTTTATGCGTCCGGACCGGGTCGTCATCGGCAGCAACGAAGACCGTGCGATCGAGGTAATGAAGGAGTTGTATCGCCCGCTGTACCTGATCGAGACCCCTATTGTTATCACTTCCCTTGAGGCCGCCGAGTTGATCAAGTACGCGGCCAACGCGTTCCTCGCGACCAAGATCACATTTATTAACGAGATCGCCAACCTGTGCGATGCCATTGGCTGCGACGTCCATGATGTCGCCCGCGGTATGGGTATGGACAACCGTATCGGAAAGAAATTCCTGCATCCGGGACCGGGTTACGGCGGTTCTTGTTTCCCGAAGGACACACGTGCGTTGACCACTGTCGCGGATCAGTTTGGCGTGGAAACACTCATCGTTGACGCCGTCATTGAGGCTAATGAACGGCAGCGTGATGCGATGATCCCGAAGATCGAGAAACTCGTGGGTGATCTTGATGGCAAAAGGATCGGTATGCTCGGACTTTCGTTCAAGCCGGAAACCGATGATATGCGCGAGTCACCGGCGATCGAGATCGTTGCCGAACTCATCAAGCGTGGAGCATCGATCAAGGCTTTTGACCCCGTAGCTATGGAAGAGTCCAAACACTATATCTCGGGTATCGAATACGCCCATGACGAATATGACGCTATTGCCGGAGCTGACGCTATGGTGATCGTCACCGAATGGAACCAGTTCCGGGCCCTCGATCTCGAACGAGTGAAGTCGTTGTTGACCGCACCAAAGATCGCCGATCTTCGCAATATTTACGAGCCAAAGGAAATGCGTGAATTGGGCTTTGAATATGTCGGCGTTGGCCGATAAAATTGTCGCGGGCCGCGACTTTGCTGCGGTGATTTGAAAATGGCGCTTACATCCAAAGTACTTGTTACCGGCGGTGCCGGTTTCATCGGCTCCAACCTGGCGGACGAACTGATCCGCCAGGGAGCCAAGGTTTCGATCATCGACGATCTGTCCACGGGAAGCCGCGAGAATCTCGAGGAGATCCGCGGCGATTTCGAGTTTTTCCACGGCGACATCAATGATGCGGCACTGCTGAAAAAGGCCGTATCCGGTGCCGAGATAGTGTTTCATCAGGCCGCCCTGCCAAGCGTTCCGCGCTCGGTCGAAAACCCATCCGAAACACATCGTGTCTGCGTTGACGGCACCTTCAATGTCCTTCTTGCCGCCAAGGAGAATGCTGTCAGACGGTTTGTCTACGCCGCGTCCAGTTCGGCCTATGGTGATCAACCTACGCTGCCGAAGGTCGAGACGATGAGCCCTGATCCGCTTTCACCCTACGCGGTCGCCAAGCTGACAGGTGAGTTATACTGCCGGTCTTTCAACAACGTATATGGCCTCGAAACGATGGCTCTTCGTTATTTCAACGTCTTCGGGCCGCGTCAAAATCCTTCGTCAATGTACTCCGGCGTCATTTCCCGTTTCATCGATGCGTTGATGAAGGGTACTACGCCTATTATATTCGGCGATGGCGAACAGTCGCGCGATTTCACCTATGTGGCAAATGTGGTCGATGCCAATATTCGTGCAAGTCAGGCGTCTGAGGGGCTCGGGCGGACGGTTAATGTCGCAAACGGAGATCGAGTTTCACTCAACCAGTTGCTGGAGGTCTTGAAGAGGATCACCGGTAATCCGGACGTTACGGCTGAATACAAACCAGCCCGAACGGGTGACGTCAAACACTCGCAGGCTGATAACCAGCGAGCTGTCGAATGGCTCGGTTATCAGGAACTGGTCGGGTTAGAAGAAGGTTTGCGTCGAACGATCGACTGGTGGAAGTCAAGCCGCTTCGCCGACTAGCTGCGACCTATTTAGGGATCGCAAAAACATCGTCATCCAGCTTTGAATTGACGAGTATCTCCTTTGCCTTGAATGCGGCATAAGCAGTCAACTGTCCGAGATCAAACCGCTGCGAATATCTTTCCGGCACCAGGATCCCGTCCACAAGCATCGACTTGTCGATCTCGACCGACGTTGAGATCAACCGTCCCTGAAACTCATAACTGGATTCATAACCTTTGATCTGGCCTGTTTTATCATCCAGAAAAAAGTCAGTGTAGTATCCCTCCGGCGTCGTGACCCGAAACCCCTTTCTCTTTTTCTTTTCGCCGGTGAGAGCCGAAACGACAAAGCCCTTGTCACCGATCCGCTGCATCACCGGAAAACCAAGGCTCGTTACCGGCGGAAGAGCCACGCCCTGCAGTGAGGAGTAGGTTTGTTCGCCGTCATAAACCTGTTTGAGCGGCTGAAACGGGCTGTTGATGATAAACGAGTACCGATCGCCGGATATCGCCGTCGCGAATGTGGCCGGCGTCGCCTGATTAAATACGTTCAGGTCAAGCGAACCGCGTATGACCAGCGTCTTCATCGCCTTTAGCTTCTCTCCGCCATGAGCCGCCAGCGTTTGTTTCGCGATGTCGTCAGGTGATGCTTCAACGGCCGCGGTCTTCGAACTCGGCTTCTGGCTGTCAGACTTCTGTCCGAATGCCGCGGTCGATAACATCATTGCCAGGATCAAAACGTAAACGCACTTCATAATTTATTCGATGGCTTTTGTAATATTATTCAGATGCTGAAAGAGAGGCAAATACTGCTTAGTATTTGCCTCTCATTTTTTGCCGCCCGGTCAGGCCCGCCGATTACCAGCTGAATCTGGCCTGCAGTTCGACACGGCGATTTGCCGTCCCGCCGCCACCGCCG
>CALDGX010000173.1 GCA_937941715.1 uncultured Chloracidobacterium sp.
ATAATGTCGCGAACCTTGCCCGAGCTGACGAGATAGAACGCGCGGGCCACGGCGTTATTTTTGCCCTCGCGAGACAGCACTTTAACCGAATGATTGTCGACCGTCGTGAGCTTGCCGTCACTGCCGAGCGTCACAGACTGCTCGTCGTGCAAAACCACAGCTGGAACATCCTTGTCATACGTCGGGATCACGGCCCGTGCTGACTGTGTCATCCAGCCAGGTGGCGGATCGTCGGCCCGTGCTATTACCGGTGCACCCGCAATCGCTAACATCAGACCGGCTATAACTGCAAAACGGCGAATCATGGGATCTATCATATTGCCTCTGGCGAGCTATCTCTGCCTTAGTGTTATTGTGTGGGTATCAAGCTTGTGAAACCCGTCAAAGAGCGTCTTTAGCGGGAAATAAAACTGTTTGGCGAACAGAATATTGCCGCCGCCGCCAAAATGGAATGTTCGATCGTAGATCAGGGTATTCGACTCTTTCATTGTCGTGAGTGTGATCTGGAGCGAACCGACATTATTGTTTGCAGAAAGAGGCGGCGGCGAAAAAATGCTCTCACCAACCATTGTGTCAGGCAGTTTTATCTCGATATGGTCATCTTCCGACCATGGATACTGAAAATAGATGCTATTTGTCCGCGTTTCGGACGAGAATATTGGTCCGATCCCGAATCTGAAAAAGCCCGGTTGAAGGAACATCCGCTTTCCGGTCCTTTGGGCGTAACCGGGGATCTTAACGTTGTAAGAATAAATAAGCGGACTTTCGTTGTCATCAAAATTCTCGATCGATATATCCGAAATTTCGGCCGTGCTTATCCTTGATTTGATCGACTCCTTGATATCTTCCTCGCGTTTTGACGACGAATCGAAGTAAGCATCCCGACGACGCGAGTTTGCCTGATGGCCGGTGTAGGCGACGTTCACTCGGCCAGCGAGCGTACCGTCGTCGGAAA
The DNA here is from genome assembly GCA_937941715.1 of uncultured Chloracidobacterium sp. Lineage (GTDB taxonomy): Bacteria > Acidobacteriota > Blastocatellia > Pyrinomonadales > Pyrinomonadaceae > OLB17. The sequence goes on from CALDGX010000173.1 coordinate 956, forward strand.
GCGTGAATTTCGCCGTTCGTTTGGCTTTCGAATTTGCAGGAGCTGCAAGCGGCAAGCGGCTCCAACCAAACCCCTGTTCGCGAACGATCATCGCGGGCATTCCCTCCTCATACCAAACGATCTGGCCTGACGGGAGAAACGGTGAACCGGGATTGAAATACCACCATTCCTCACCAATATGGACCGCTATAGCTCCGGGCTCGACAAATCTGGGGAACGGATATCGTTCGGGCGTAAAATAGATCTCTCTACGATCTGCGAGCAATACAACATTTGCCTCAAAACCCGCGGCCCTGGCGAGCGAGGCAAAAAGAAGATCGATGAACATCGAGCTTCCCATTCGCTTTTCAAGAACATCGTCGACATCCTTGATCTTGATATCCTCCCGCTGTTCGGCGGTCAACGAGCGGTCATAAGAGATATTCCTGATCTGCTTCTGGACAAAATTGTAGATCCGCTTGAGCTTCTCTTCAGTTGTAGCGACATTCGCCGTCAATTCGGCAGCTTTCTGTTTTATCGAGCTCGATGGCTTGGCAATTTTCGACACCGCGGTCGAGATGTTGTAGTTCAGCATTGACCAGTCAAATGCTGAACCGAAACGCTGGTAAGAAAGGTAGATCCAACGCCTGACCTCATCGTCGGGCGGCATATACGGTTCTTCCTTAAAGGCCGGAACATCGGTCATTGTCGCCACCGAAAAGCCGTCGCGGTCGGGCTTAAACCCGATCGCAGGCATATTGAAGTAGCTCGTCTTAAGTGTCCAGGACTTGGCCGGCCGGATGTAGTACGAGACCCGCTGCATCGGAATGTCGCGCTGAAATATCAGCCGTTCACCCTCAGCGGTATCATTCTTGTAAGTTTCCTTGTACTGATATTCAACGATGACGCCGGGTTCGATGCCGGGCACCGCAAATGATTTGGCGAGAAATTTGGCCTTGCCAGCTCTGGCGATCTCTCGCTCGAAAATATCCGATGGCTTAAGCTCGATGATCGTTCCGTCGGGCTTGATAACACGGGCAGCGACGTCCTCGACGGTTTTGCCCTTCATAAAGGGAATATCCATCTTGCTGAAGCGCTCACGCCCGCGGACGGTAAAGATCTTTACCCGCACATAATGGTCGTACGAAAGCTTGTTCAATTTCTTGTCGTCCAAGCGGACCTCCCAAAAGATTGCCTCGGCGTCCGCATCCGCCTCGACCTTAGGAGTCTTTAGATCAAGCTCGGCTTGGGTAACGGGACGCCATTCCGGGACTTGAGCAAAAACAAACGCCGAACCCGAGAGCAGGATACCCGCCAATAACAAAGTGAACCGGGAAGTTAACTTCATTTCTTTCACGAGTTCTGTTTTAGCGTGATCGGCTGAATATCCGCCTTGTTGAACGAATCGAAAAGGGTCTTGAGCTGCGGATACACCCTTGCGTCGAACAGGACATTGCCGCCTCCGCCAAAGAAGAAGTTTCGCTTGTA
>CALDGX010000174.1 GCA_937941715.1 uncultured Chloracidobacterium sp.
ACCTGGGAGCAGGAAAAGACGAACAAGGCCTTTGTTGAAACGCGTCACCCGCGCACTGCGGTGGCGAAACTCAAGGACGGAAAATTCCTGATGATCACGGTCGACGGTCGAAGCGAGGCGAGCGGCGGGATCGGTCTGCAGGACTTGGCGGAATATATGCTCAGCCTCGGTGCGGTCGACGCGATGAACCTTGACGGTGGCGGCTCGACCACGATGTTCGTCGATGGCAAGGTCGTCAACAAACCATCCGACAAGGAAGGCGAACGGAAGGTCAGTGACGCGATCCTTGTCACGCCAAGAACAAAGAAGTAATTCCAAGGGCAAACTGCCGATCGATCTCCCGCTCAGTACAGGTAATCGGACTCAAACCGTCTTGGCAAAATTGTCGTATAAGTGTTAACTTTCGCTACACGGTCGGTAAACACCATATGAAACGAATCCTAATCGCGTTCCTTTTGCTTGCCTCTTTGAACTACGCTCTTTCCGCCCAGGCCTACGCTAAAAAGACCATCTCCGCATTTACCGAAAAGATGCAGCGGATCGACGGGTTTGTGCCGCTTTACGTGAGCGTCGACGACGGCAAGATCTATCTTGAGGTTACGCGGTTCAATTACGAATTTCTTTATCTCGTGAGCCTGCCGACGGGCGTCGGGTCAAATCCGCTCGGGCTCGACCGAGGGCAGTTGGGTACGACCAAGGTCGTGACGTTTGAGCGTGCGGGCAACAAGGTGCTGCTCGTTCAGCCGAATTACGATTTTCGTGCTACCGGCGATGCCAAGCAGAAAAAGTCGGTCGAGGAATCGTTCGCAAAGTCCGTTATCTGGGGTTTCAAGGTCGAGGCAGCCGAGGGCGACCGCGTTCTGGTCGACGCGACGAGTTTTCTGATCCGCGACGCACACGGCGTCGGCGACCGGCTCAACCAGGCAAAGCAGGGCAACTACAGTTTTGATGAGAGCCGGAGCGCTCTCTACTTGCCAAATACGAAGGGATTTCCCAAAAACACAGAAGTCGAGGCGACCATTACGCTGTCCACCAACGCGGAAACTGGAAATCTGGTCAATCAGGTCACCCCGACCGCCCGCAATGTGACAGTCCGTGAGCGGCACTCGTTCGTCGAAATGCCCGACGATAAGTATAGACCGCGGCGGTTCGACCCCCGCACCGGGGCGATCCCGGTCAGTTTCTATGACTATGGCACTGATATAAACGAAGACCTCGAAAAGCGTTGGATACAGCGGCACCGGCTTGAGAAAAAGGACCCGTCAGCAGCGGTCAGCGATCCCGTCAAACCGATCATATACTACGTCGATAACGGAGCGCCAAAGGCGATTCAGGATGCTTTGATCGAGGGCGCGAGTTGGTGGAATCAAGCGTTTGAGGCCGCGGGCTTTCGCAACGCGTTTCAAGTGCGTGTTCTGCCGCCGGATGCCGACCCGATGGACGTCCGTTACAACGTCGTCAACTGGGTGCATCGAGCGACTCGCGGCTGGTCGATCGGTGACAGCGTCGTCGATCCGAGGACCGGCGAGATCATCAAGGGTGATGTAACACTCGACTCACAGCGAGCCAGACAGGACTTTTTGCTTGGAGCCGGGATGACACCCCAGTATGTAACGGCGAGCAACGCCTGCGATTTTGGGCTGCTGCCGGATATTGATTATTTGAGCCCGGCAGACAACCCTGCGGATGCCAAGTCAATGTCTTACGCCCGTATCCGTCAGCTTTCAGCTCACGAGGTCGGGCACACTCTTGGTTTCACACACAATTTTGCCGCCAGTACCTATGGCCGCGGTTCGGTCATGGACTATCCGGCGCCTCTCGTCGATATAAAGGACGGAAAACTGGATCTCTCAAATGCCTATGCCGTCGGGATCGGGTCGTTCGATAAATTTGCGGTCAAGTATGCCTATTCTCAGTTTGTCGCCGGAGCCAACGAGAGCTATGAGCTCGAAAAGATCGTCCGCGACGGCGTTGCGTCGGGATTGCTCTTTTTGTCCGACAGCGACGCGCGTCCTGCGGGCGCGTCCAATCCGCTGGCAAACCTTTGGGATAACGGCCCCGATCCGGTCGCGATGCTTCGCCACGAAATGCAGGTACGGCGCATCGGGCTTGATCAGTTCGGCATTCGCAATATCGATCGGGGAGCGCCGCTTTCCGAGCTTGAGATCAAGTTTCTACCGCTCTATCTTCACCACCGCTACCAGCTGACGGCGGCCATCAAATCGATCGGCGGCGCGTATTACACGTTTGCCGTAAGGACCGAAAACGGGCCGAATCCCGTCACCGTTGCCGAGCCCGTGCCGGCCGAACGTCAGCGTGATGCCCTCGCGGCCGCGCTCGAGACGATCAAGCCGGGAGAGTTGACTATCCCCGACAGCATCCTGCGATTGATGCCGCCGGTCGCATATGGCTACGGATCGGGCCGTTCCGAACTTTTTCCGAAACGGACCGGTCCGATGTTTGATGCGGTCGGTGCGGCCGAGGTCGCCGCTGATATGGCGATCAGCGGCCTGCTTGAGCCAAGCCGGGCAGCACGCTGCGTGGGCCAAAATTCACGCGACCGTGCTTATCCGTCATTTAGAGAAGTCACTGACGGCCTCGTCAAAACGGCATTTGCGCCGTCCGATCCGGATAGGAGTAGGGCCCTGGTACAACGGGCCGTGCAGAGCCTTTTGGTTGAGAGATTAATGGAACTTGCCGCCAATCCAAATGCTCAGTTCCAGGTACGCTCTACCGCGTCTGACACACTTCGAGGACTTGCGGCGACGCTTAAGCGTACGGCCGCTACTGCTGATACCGCGGCTCATTACCGTTCGCTGATCGATGACATCGAGCGGTTCTTGAAACGGCCGGACTCACCGCGCAGGCAGCCTGCGCAGTTGCCGAACCCGCCGGGAGATCCGATCGGCGGAAATTAGAGCGGGCTACACCGGGTCATTATGTCCGGATACCGATGCTATCGAAATAGTCACGCATTGACTGATCAGTGATCTCGGTTGATATCAGCCCGATATAATTGTCGGGCCGCAGCAGTACGGCGAATGGACGATATGCCCCGAAGTGCTCCATGATCTCATCGGTCAACGGCAGCGTGTGCGCATCAACCAGTTCCTTAAAGCAGTTTGCGGTCTTGTGCGTGCCGTTTCCGCCAAAGGTCAGCAGATGAAATTTCGGTGCCCTGATCTGGTCGTAGATGCTGTGTCCGATCCGAAAAAATGGCATCCGGTCACCTGCCTTAACGTCAAAGTCAGCATCGTCAACGCTTAGGCTCGACTCGCGATAGTTGATCCCGATTTGCGAGACAAGAGGGAACAGCGCCTTTTTTACGGCGTCGAGGCTCAGTGCAAACCCTGCAACATAAGGAAATATATGGGTCCGGACGTATGAGATGAACCAATCGTCACTCGCGCCGAACTGAAACATACGGTCTGTAGTTCGCAGCAGCCGTTGGGCATTGGGCAGTCGCTCTTCATTGTAGGTCGAAAGTAGGTCCGAGCCCGCGATCCCTTTACAGGCCAAAGCGAGCTTCCATGCCAGATTGTAGCCGTCCTGAATTCCCGTGTTCATCCCTTGCCCGCCCGCTGGAGTGTGGATGTGTGCGGCGTCGCCGGCGACAAAACAGCGGCCGTTTGAAAACGAATTTACCGCCCGCGAGTGCACTCGATAAACCGAAAACCAGTTTATTTCGCTAATATCGAGCTCCATCTCAGTGTCGATCTTGATCTGCCGTTCGATCTCCTCGTATAAAATCTCGGCTTCGTCGGCGTTGTGGCCTTCCGGAAAGGTACCGACTATTCGATATCGGTTTTCTCCGGCCATCGGGAAGAATGCGGTTATCGTGTGTCGTGCAAGGCAGACGTGTAGCGCATCATGCGAGTATTGCCAGTCTATTCGCACATCGGCTACATAGAAAAGCCGCTCGACGGTGTCGCCCTCGAATGTAAGTCCAAGTGCGTGACGCACGGGGCTTTTTGCGCCGTCGCATCCGACCAGGTACTTGGCGCGGATCGTCTCCGAAACTCCCGACCCGTTGGTGGCGGCCGCCGTTATGCCGGTCCCATCCTGCTGAAATGATTTCAGCTGAGTCTGCCAGTGGACAGAGCGGCCGTGCGAGACGATGTACTGGTTCAGGAGGGACTCATGCAGCCCTTGATCCACGACCAGCATATAAGGATACGGGCTTAATCCGGCTCCGATGTCCTTTAGCACGGCCTCGCCGCGAACCTCGCCGCTTTCGATCAACCGGACCATTTCCGCGGGTTTTCCGAGTGCGATCAGGTTTCTCGCGATCCCGATCTGTTCGTAGATCTCTAAGGTGCGCGCCTGCACGCCGATCGCTCGCGAAAACGGCGTTGTGGTCTCCTTCATATCTAACACAACAAAGTCGATCCCGTATCGGATCAATTGACAGGCAAGCGAAAGGCCGGTCGGGCCGGCACCTACTATAAGAACATCGGTTTCTATCATATGAACTAAAAGCCTGTTAACAAGATCGCGTCGGTATCCTGTTTGCCGCGGGAGATCGCCAATGTACCACCGTCAACTGACCATGCAAAGTCGAAGATTCGTTCTTTGGGGAGTTCGAAAAGCAATTTCTTCTCACCGGCACCATCTAGCGGCATTCGCCAAAATTTGGCTCCTGCCTTGCTGTTTTCAAAATAGTCGATCGACTTGCCGAGGTCAGTAAATGAAATCTCATTTGCCGAATCGATCTTCATCGAGCGAGTCTCTGTCTGCCCGGTGACATCCAGGATTATGATCTCCTTGCCCGGCTGACGATTGTCCGGCCTTATGTTTTCAAATGCAAGATACCTGCCATCGCCCGAAATCGCGAGAAAACCGGCGGGGTACAACTTACCTGGCTGGGTCAGGGCCTCACGCGTTCCGTCAATCAGTGACTGGCGCCAGAGGATATTCGATTTTGGATTACGTTGAATGTAGAAAAGCAAACTGCCGTCCGGCGAGACCACCGGCAGGAAATCGGTACCGCCGTCGGCAAACGTTATCTGCAAGGGGTTTGAACCGTCCGCGTCAGACCGCCAGATACATCGGGTGCCGCTCCGGGTGGATTCAAAGTAAATATATCGCCCGTCGGCAGTTGCAAATGGGTTCTCATTATTTGTTCCGGAGTTTGCGGTCAACTGCTTTCGGATACCGTTACCCGGGATCACCGACCAAATGTCAATATCACCCATGATCCGAGTCGAGTAGACAACTTTACCGTCAGGCGCCCACGTAATGCCTGCCGATCCGTCACGGTTCAGATTCCCAAACGTCACCTGACGGAGGGCTTTAAGATCGGCGCCGTCAGCGACCCAAATGTGAGAATAGGTCGAAAATTGGCGGGCAAGCAGACGTTTACCGTCGGCCGAGATCGATATATTTCGATAGATACTCAGATCATTGGTGATCGGCCTTATTTCGCCGCTCTTGAGAGACATTGACCAAAGTTGGAAAAAGCGGTTGTTCTCGCGGGCGGAAATTATCAACCCAGAGCTGTCGGGCGTCCAGGCGAGTTGTTCGATCTGTACGAACCGCTCCGTCTTGAGCTTTTGGTCGGAGTGGGTTTGGACGTCGACAATAACGATCGCCGAGGAATTTACCGGATCAGGCGACTGCTCGACCACGGCGATCCGATCTCCGTTAGGCGACCACGCGGGATACCCGCTGCGATAGATCGAAAAGGGCTGATTTCGACCAAGTAATTTCTGTTCCTCACCACTTTCCAATGAACGGACCAAAAGTGCCCATTCGCCAACCTCGGGATAGAATCTCACGAACGAAAAAGATCGACCGTCCGGCGAAAATCCGACCGTGCTCCAGATACGATCAGCGACCCGCTTTGCCTGGCCGCCAAAGCGCGAAACTTGAAACAGGTCACCACCCGCGTCAAAGCCGTCCTCATTTCTAAAAAATATCGAGTCACCTTCGGTCGAAAACTGGAGATTTCCAAATTTCTTGATGTCCGGGATATCGAGCTTCACGCTGCTGCCGGACGCAACGTCCTGCAGATAGATCGAACCATCCTTCACATACGCGATTGACTTTCCGTCAGGCGACAGAACCGGGAATGAAATGTCACCAGCGAAGGTCAATCTCTGAAATTTGACCGTTTCGACAGGTGCCGAAGGCATTGGCGACAAATATCTCGCGGTCAGAAATGTAGCAAGTCCAAACGTGATCACTGCCGCAATTGCGAGCATGGCCGTTTTGCGAAAGCTCTTTCTGGGTACAACGCCCGATACTTTCGGGGTGGTATTTTCGGCCTCCGGTGATCCTGCGCATTCGCCGGCCAATTTTACCTCGGCGGCGAAGCGGTAGCCTCGTTTTGGAATGGTCTCAATGAACGACCGGCCGTCCGGCCCGGTGCCCAACGCCCGCCTCAGCGCGTATACGCTCTGGGTCAGATTGCTTTCCTCAACAAATGAATCCGGCCATACCGCCTCAAGGATCTCATTCTTAGATACGACTGTCCCGTTATTGGCCACCAAAAGGGTCAGGACGTCAAGCACCTTTGCCGGCAGCGGCACGATCTCGCCGCCGCGCTTCAAAACGCGTTCATCCGCGTCAAGGCGAAGATCACCGAAGATGTAGCAGGTTTTGCGGTCCAAACCCATAAGATCAGATCATTATTGATAAAAAATTGAGATTTTTTTGAAGATATTTGACGGCTTCAAATGCAAAATCCTCAATGTGATACGGAGCGATTCATTTTACGACAAGTTGCGGTCGGCACAAAAGTATTTCGCTTCGACCGCTGCTTTTGCGACCTCGGCCGCCGCGATCATCATGGTCTCGGTTGCGGCCTGCGGCCGTCAGATATCGGCGGTTGCGGTCGGCGACGCGTGTCAGAAAGCTGGCGGGAGCGTTGTTATGGTCGAGGGATATTTGCGGCTGCCCATGTCGACCGACTCGCCCGCACGAACGTCCAACCGCCTCAATGAGCAGATGCTGATCATAGTCGAAAAGATCAACGGGACTGGCAGCTTCCTGACCGCCGCTGTACGTACTTCGGACAGCAGCGAACGTAATCACATCACTACGCTGCCGCTGAGCTACACCTATGCCGATCTGCAGATCATTACCGATTCCGGCAGCCTTGTGACCGCCGACGACAAGGTGCGTGTTTCGGGCCGGATCGTGCGGGACGCTCGTGAGTGCGTGCTTGAGGTCGAGACTATTCGATCACCATAGAGAACATTGACACTATTAAGGAGAAAGCAAATGAAACAGACGATACTTGTAATTACAGTGACACTTTTGATAGCCGGCGCGGCGAATGCTCAGGGTGCGTGCAATGCGCTTGATGCCAACATGGGCTTTGCAAACAATGCTCTTCAGAGTTCGCTAAACAACACCTGGCACATCGTGACCGACGATATGCAAAAGCTGATGTTCACGCCCGATGTTTGGAAGGCCGAGCTTGCCAAGGTCATGAACTGCTCGCCCTCGGCCTTTCCGGCAAATTGGATGGACCGCGTCCGCACAAACCTGGATGAACTCAAACGGTTGGTAGATAACGAAGGGAAGACCCGAGCATGGGTCGCACGCAGCTTTCAGCGGCCGACCGAACAGGCGATGGCAAAGACAAAGTTCCTTGCGAAATATCCGGGAGCCAAGGTTCTGAAGATCGGTTCAAATTACAAGGACTGGAACGTGTTCAAGAATTCGCTTGGCATACCGACCAATCGGTACATTCGCGGAGAAGCGGTCTTGCAGATCCCCGGCCGGCCGTTCTGCCAAGCTCAGGAGTGGGTCGTTAAGCAGGCATACAAGGGCGGAGCCTACGGTGCGTCAGTCGTCGAGTTTCCGGGCGGAGCAGGTTATTTCGTCATGTGTCCGTAAATCAGTTCCAACAACATACAAGGAGTAAATAAGTGAAGCATAGAGGGTTTTTTCTATTATTGTGTTCGATATTCGTTGGAGTGTTTCTGGTGGGCGGAGTATCGGCACAGCCTTCAGCCGCTCAGGTAAAAAGGGACGTTTCGGGACCAAAGACCATCTCGGTCACCGTGAACGGCCGCGGCAGCAAGGTTTGGAGCAAGGGGTACTCAAAATACGTTTGGGATGTGCCGTATTCGGCAAAGGTCAAGAGCGAAGAGCCGGGCGTCAACATCCTGGTCGAAGCGACGGCCAGTTATGACATCGTCGGTGGACGATATGTCTACTGGAAGTCGTTTGTCGCCGAAAATACCTACGAGGGCATTCCAAATCCGACGCCGGCCGAGGCCAATGCCCTGATCCAGAAATTCGGCGCGCAGAAGGTCATGCAGGGTTCGTTTTACGATATGGTCGGCCAGCCCGAAGTGATGCGGATCGCCGCAACGCCAAAGTTTATGTGGCATAACCTCAATTCGGTATCCTTCTTGGTCGAATGTACCTATATGTACAAGAAGTCGTACACCGAGACCGAACGGGTGACCCGTACTTTCAGGGTCAGGCTCTACAGAAACAACAAGTCAGCCGAATGGCACAATTTGCTTCAGGTCGCTGACGAGACCGAAGGCTAAGTCGTCAGTGCACCGTTATCGCCGCGATCGATCAATGATCGCGGCGGTTCGATCCGGGAGACCTCAATAATGGCGTCACACAGTCAAAACAAGCACCGTCTAAAAGCGGTCATTCTAAATCTGTTACTTAGCGGAGCCTCTTTCGTACTGATGATCATCGCCCTCGCGGCCGGATATCTGCCGTCAAGCAGCGTCAAAAGGTACGGCAACATTACCGCGTCGCAAAAACCGGTCAGCTATTGGCTGACGATCGCCGGGCTCTTTGTCATCGGCACCGTATTTCTGGCTCTCGGCCTCCGGGCGCTGAAGCGGTACCGAAGCAATGCCGGAAGCTACGAATAGGACAATTCCAGATCATAAGGAGAACCATCAAGTGAGAACAATGATCATAATGGCCGCGTTGGCCATGGTACTTTCAGCCTGCGGCGGCACCGCCGACCCGAAGGCAGCTAACGCGGCAAACAAGCCAGCGAACGCAGTCGCGAACGCGGCGAATACGGCTGCCGCACCGGCGGCCGAGCCGGGCAAAATGTTCGTCAAATGGATGGCGGACGGAAATATGAGCCGCAGCAAAGATATCACCATCAAACAGGGCCTTGTACGGATGTCCACCGAGGCTCCGGCGGCGGCAAAAAAGAACAAACTCGTCGTTTACGACCTGATCCTGGCAAACTACACATTTGATCCGGCCAACCTACCGGGCGCTATGCCCAAACAGTATGGCGATACGCTGATCGTCGTCCAGCTTATCGGTGAAAAGGACGCGTCACAGGACGGACCACCAAAGGCCGCTGCCTATCCTGCCGGTTCGGCGGCAGATGGTGATAATATATCGGGAAAGGTCTGGAACATTCTGATCAAGTACTCTGACGACGGCGTCAAAGACGGCAAGATCTTGGCCGATTCGCCAAAAGGCACTCGCCAGGGTCAGCTAAAGATCACATCGGTCGATGGCGGAAAGCTAACCGGCGAGATCGATGTCTATGACGAGGCCGGTAAGGTCAAAGGTTCGTTCACGGCGGACCTGCCCAAAAAATAGTGAGGAAGAATATGAAAAAACTGATCATTTTAGCACTGGCCGCCATGTTGATCTCGGCCTGCGGCGGCGGAGGCTGGGCCGTCAAATACAAGGGAAAGGACATAAAGTTCGAAAAGTCGGTCGGCCTGGCCAATTTTCGGCCCGATCTGCAGCAAGGACAGATCTACATCGCAAATTTTGAGCCCAAGGTTGACGGCAATTCGGTGATGACGATCGCCGATACCCAAAATGCCGGCGAGGCCTTTGTCGGGATCTATTTCAAGACCAACAACCAGTCCGATTTTAAGAACTCGGTCAAGGCCGGCGACGTGTCGGACAGCATCACGAGTCTCTGGATCTCGAGCGGCGACGACAAGCAGCGTGTCTCATTTGCCGAGGGCGGCAAGGTCACCGGCAAACTCGTCATCACCGAGGTGACCGACGACAAGATCAAGGGCACCATCGATGTTTCAAAGGGCGACTCGCGCGTGAGCGGCCCGTTTGAGGCCAAGATACTGTCCAAACATCTATAAACCACCAAGGGGGAAAACAATGAAATTCATCAAGATCACATTGATCGCCGCGAGTTTGGCAACTGTTCTCTCGGCCTGCGGCGGCGGAGCCAACAACGCCGCGTCTAACGCCGGCAACGCCGCGGCAAAAGCTACGGCAACGCCCGAGGCCAAACCGGCCGTGACGCTCAAGCCCGGCGAGGTGCCGTTTGACGGTATGTCAAATGTCGGGACGACGGCAAAGGCCGGCGAGCATATATTATGTCTCGACTCGCGTGCCGCTCAGGAGATCGCGTCAAAGCCGATCGCCGACGCGTCGGGCATCTTCTACAACCGCAAAATGGTCACACCCGGCGAATTTGAGTCCGAGATCGAAGATTTCGGCAAAAAATCAATGGTGCCCAACGCCTACATCATCGCTCTGCCCAAGGGGCAAAAGGCAAAGGTCGGCGACATCGTGCTGACCTGGTGGCAATCCGGCGGCGGAACGTTCCGGGCGATCGTCACCGAAGCGGCAAATCCGGCCGAGCCGACCGTCCGCTATCTCGGAATGTCGCCCCGCGAGGACAAGAGCGACAAGCTCAAACCCGATACCTTTGTCGTACTCAAAGATGCGTGGCAGCCCGGCAGTATGGTGGCCGCCAAGACCGCCGACGGCAAGACCGAGGCCGCGATGATCATTCGTGTCAATGGCGACAAGGTGCTCATTCGCGGATTTGCCGGCAAGATGAAGGTGGTCGCCAAGGCCGATCTCACGCCGGTTGCGTCCAACCCCAATGTCAAAGCCGGCGATAAGGTCAAAGCGGCGTTCTTTGCCAATTTTGACGACGGCGTCGTCGTCAGCGTTGATGCGGCCGCCGGAAAGATCACCGTTAAGAAAGAACCCGGAACCGAGCAGAAAGCCCTCGATTTTGGCGAGGTCTATAAATAAACAGGAGACAAGCAAACAAATGAAGCAACTTATTTTCGCTATCATCGTCGGCGCCGCGGCACTCGCCTGCGGCGGCGGCATCGGCGGTTCGGCCAAGATGGACATCAAGGCCGGCGGCAAAGATACCAGCCTCGCCGTCAAGTCCAGCGGCAGCGACCGCAGCGTCAAAACCTTTACCGACGTCGGCGGCAAGGTGACGACCGCGACGTCGTTCTACGCGATCATGGCCAACTACGATCTCGACACCACCAATGTCGGGACCATGAAAAAGCCGCTCACCGCGCCCGAGCAGGTCCGCGTGCTGCTGCAGCTGATCGGCGAAGAGGGGACCGACCAGAAATCCGACATTAAACCGGGTATCTATAAGGCCGATCCGAAGGAAAAGTATATGAAGCTCGATTCGCTGTCGGTCTCGACCTTTGCCGACGGCAAAGAGACAAATACGAGCTTTGACACCATGTTCAGCGGGTCCAAGATCACCGGCCAGGTCGAGGTCACATCCGTCACCGCCGACGCAGTCAGCGGCAAGATCGACGTTACCGACGGCGATAAGTCCGTCAAGGGCACGTTTACCGCAAAGATCGCCGCCAAAAAGTGATCGCCCGTTAAACTCTGCACAGAAGACGCGGTCGTCCGATAGATCTATCATCGGGCGGCCGTTTTTTGCG
>CALDGX010000175.1 GCA_937941715.1 uncultured Chloracidobacterium sp.
AGCCGGCCGCCGATCAGCCAATTGATCACGGCACCGGCCAGCGGGGCAAAAATTATCAGACTTAAAAGATTATTTTCAATCATTTGAAATAAACAGCCGACCGCGTTTAGCAATTCCAACTATCGTAATTGTCAGCCAGACTTACGATCTCGGCGAGGCCTGGCAAGTTTTCGCCCGTCCCGCCCTGCTGTCCTCATCGATCATCTGTTCCTTACCGGCGGCTTCGCAGTCGCCGGCGTCGGAAGCGTAAAATCATCCGGAACCTGGATCTTGTTCTCTAAAATAAGCTTGGCGATCAACGCCTTTTCCTTTTCCGACTCGAGCTTGCGCCTTACATATTCGGCGGCCGGCACGTTCGCACCGTCCGGGCTGTCCGGATCCTCGACGTTCGTAGATATCAAAATGTGGCGGACATCATACGTCGCCTCGTCGGTGGCCCGCTTTTTGCCGAGCTTTCGTTCGAGTTTGATCACATGATAACCGTGATCGGTCTCGACTAGTTCGGGGGCGACCTGGCCGGGCTGCAGTGCAAGTGCGGCGGTTTCAAACGCCTCCAGAAACCGCCCGACCGGAACGTTTCTGTACAACCCGCCGCTTTTGGCCCCGTTCTCTGCGATATTTCCGGGATCTTCCGAAAACTCATTCGCGAGGGCGGCAAAATCTTCACCGGCCTTGGCCCGCTCCAATAGCCGCTGGGCCTCGGCACGCCTTCGGGCCGGGTCGATCTTCGGGTGAGCGGCAAAATAAGCCGCGATCTCGGTATCGGTCACCGTCACCTGATCGGCCGTCTTCTCAGAATAAAGCCTGGCCAGAAACTGTGCCTGCTGCAGTTTGACCTGCAGATCGGCGTTCGCAACAAACTCCTTGGTCAGTGACCCGTTCTTGAGTTTAGCCTCATATTCGGCAAGGTATATCTGTGTCCTCGCGAAAACGTCGCGAGCCTGAGCTTTTTCCTCTGCCGTTATTGTTTGCCCCTTCTCTGACGTTCCGAGCAATTTAATTTTCGAATCAAGAAACCGGACAAATTGCGGCTCGTGGCCGGCATCGCTCCAGTATTTTGCGACCTGTGCCGTGGTGATATTCCCGAAAGCCGGGGTAGCTGGCTTGCCCTTGTTGAGCATCCGGTCGTAGCTTACGGCGGTGATCTCAGCCCTGATATTCTCCAGCTCCTGTCGGTTCGTCGGGTCAGCCGACATCCCTTCCTTTTGCGCCTGACTTGCAAAGGCGAGAAGCTGCCTCAGTTGTTCGATCTGCAGTCGCTTCATTTCCGGATCTTCAGTTAATTTCCTCAAGACCTCGGGTTTCGCCTCAACAGCATTGGCGACGAGCATCTCGATCTCCGCACGCGTTAGCGAGTTGAACGGCTCGTTTATCTTCGCAGCGTCAGTCACCTGACCGCCGGCCGAAACGACGGCCAGAGCGGCCAAGCACAATGCACTGAAAAGATTTGAGGCCTTATGTTTCATCTATAAACACCTGAACGGCATTAATTCCTCATCAAACTCGCGTCATCAACGTCCACCGACTGCTTGTTGCGGAAGAACGCGATGATGATGCCGAGACCGACGGCGGCTTCCGCGGCGGCGACCGACATGACCATAAACACGAACAGTTGCCCGGTCACATCTCCGTAATATCGCGAAAATGCCACGAACGTGAGATTTACGGCATTGAGCATCAGCTCGATACACATAAACATCCCGATCGCGTTGCGTTTGAAAATAACGCCGACCGCCCCGATCGTGAACAACACTCCTGAAAGTGCCAGATAACTGGCTAAACTTGGTTCCATTTTCGTTTAGATCAGAGGCTTTTCTTCGTGCCTCAATTCAAGTTCGTTATCGACAACGAGTTCCAGTTTCGGCTGTTTGAGCCGCCGGACAAGTATTACCGAGCCGATGATCGCCATCAACAGCAGCACACCGACGATCTCGACCGGCAGCAGGTATTCGGTGTACATCGCTTGTCCGATGTTCATCGTTTTGCCGGCGGTCAGATTCTGGTCGGACGGTACGTTCGGGGCCCGCATTACCGCGTAAAAGATAAAGAACGTTTGCGCCAGCAGCAGAACGCCGAGGCCCGCCCCGAGCGCCCAGAGATATTTGAGCCGGTTGGCCGTCGGTTCGTCATCGAGATTGAGCAGCATTATGACAAAAACGACCAGGACCATGATCGCACCGGCATAGATCAGGATCTGAACGGCCGCGATGAACGGAGCCGCCAGCGTCAGATATATGCACGATAGCGAGATAAATACGCCAACCAGCGAGATCGCGCTGTACAGCGGATTTCGGTGATATACCATCGAGATCGCACACGCGATAGCGAGGCCGGCAAATACAAAAAATAAGGCTGTCGTGACCATAATGCTAGCTATTCAGAAAATAGACCACGATGATCGTCAAAATGACGTTCGCCAACGCTACCGGAAGCAAAAACTTCCAGCCGAAGTTCATCAACTGGTCAAAACGGAATCGCGGCAGTGTACCGCGGACCCAGATAAAAAGAAACAGGAACGCACAGATCTTGCCGATAAACGCCGCATGACTGACGATCGCGTACGGGATCGAGCCCGGTTCCAGCAGTCGGCCGAGCCCCGGCACGTACCAGCCGCCCAGGAAAAGTACTGTGCACATGACCGAGACCGTAAACATATTTACGTACTCGGCCATGAAGAACAGTGCGAACTTCAACGCTGAATACTCGGTGTGAAATCCGGCGACGAGTTCCGTCTCGGCTTCGGGCAAGTCGAACGGCACGCGGTTCGTCTCGGCAAACGCTGAGATCAGAAAAACGACAAAACCGATAAATTGCGGAATTATGAACCAACGGAACGGCGAATGGATCTGGGCAAAGATGATGCCGTTGAGGTCGAGCGTCCCCGCGAGCATCACGGCACCGATCACCGACGCGCCCATTGCGAGTTCGTACGAGATCATCTGTGCCGACGAACGCAGGCCGCCCATCAGCGAATATTTGTTGTTTGACGACCATCCGGCCAGAGCGATGCCGTAAACACCGACCGACGTGATACCGAGGATAAAGAGCACGCCGACATCGATCCGGGCGATGGTCAACGGCAGTGCCGTGACGCCCTCGCCCAGACCGTACGGCAAAAAGCTCCAATCAACGGTCGTGATCGCCGGACCGAAGGGATATACCACCATCGGCATCAGGGCACACGTCAGGGCGACCAGCGGAGCCAGAAAATAGACGAATTTCGTCGATTTGTCCGGCGTCAGGTCTTCCTTAAAGATAAATTTCAGAAGGTCCGCAAAAGGCTGAAGTACGCCCCACGGCCCGACGCGGTTTGGCCCGATGCGTCCCTGCATCCAGCCAAGCACCTTGCGTTCGGCAAGCACCGTGTACGCTACGATCATCAGCACGATCGGAAACGCCATCAGTACGCCGATGCCGTAAACAACAAACGGAAATGCAGTTTTGATAACAGATTCCATAACAAAAAACTATTTACCGATCAATGACCTGTCGGCGACACCGACCGCGGCCGCATCGGCCAAATTCTCATCCAGCGGTTTGCCGTCGAGAGCAAACTGTACGAGCGGCGAGACCAGCAGATTGCCGGGCTTCGGGTTGCCATGCGCCAGCAGATGAAACTGCTCGGTCTTGCTCGTCATCGTCGTCAGGCGATGGAGTTTGTGCCCCACCCGCGGCGTTTCCATATTCTTATCGGCTTCGCCGCTCATCGCTTCGACGGCGGCCTT
>CALDGX010000176.1 GCA_937941715.1 uncultured Chloracidobacterium sp.
GCCGACGCACCAATAACTTTCCAGATCCGATATTTGGATATTTGATCGTCGGTATTTGGTGCCGCGTCAAAGGTAGCCTCTGCCATTTGCTCGATCTCCGGTCGCGTAGGCCGCGTAGTACTTATGAAATTTGGTTTTGAGTATTAAAGCAATTGCGGCGGCGTATTTCAACACGCCGCGGCACCGATTCTCGTCAAGCTCAGTGTGATATCGTAGGTAATTATGAGATTTGTAAAGGAATCGGTGATCAAAGCGTCGCCCGAGCGGGTCTTCGGCTTTCACGAATTGCCCGACGCATTCGAGCGGTTGATGCCGCCGTGGGAGGACGCGACGATCGTCAAAAAAGCCGATATCTCCAAGATCGGCTCGCAGGCGATCATCGAACAAAAGCTATTTGGCATCATTCCGACTCGCTGGGTAGCCGAGCACACTGCTTATGACCCGCCGCGAATGTTTGAGGACGTGCAGCTGTCGGGCCCGTTCAGCAAATGGCGGCACCGCCATATTGTCGAGCCGCACCCCGAAGGTTCGATACTGCGTGACGAGATCGAGTACGAGCCGCCGATGTGGTTTCTGGGTGCGGTCGCCGCCCCGTTTCTGGTCGTACCGAAACTCGAGAAGATGTTCGATTTCCGGCATGAGGTGACCCGCAAGTGGTGCGAATCGTCAGATTAGCCGAACATCTCGGCGATCTGTCGGACACGCTTGCCGAATAGAAAATCGCCGATGCCCGCCTCCATATGCGACATATCGTAACCGACCAGTTCGACGTATGCCCGCCCGTTCAATTGCTGACCTGACCGCGAACCTTCGACCTTACACGCACCTTCCCAGTAAACGATCATCGTCGAACCGCGGGTGTCGAGTTCCTGGTCGGATATCAGCGGCGTGATCACGGCGTCGATCCCGAGCGTGGGTACGCTCACCCGCCATTTCGCCGGATATTCGGCACCGGTATTCGGGCTCAGCCAAACGTCCGCGACCTCAATGGTGAAATCGGTCCGCTTGAGATACGTGCAGCTGCCGTCGCGATCGACATAGGTTCCCGTCGTTTCGCCGTTAAACTCGCCCGAATCGTCTGTGAACGTGTACATCATCAGCTCAGTCTCATCTTCGAACTGAATACTGAACCAATCCCAGTTGCCCTGTTCCCAACTTCCGAATTCGCGGTCCATCCAGGCCGAACCGGTGAACGTCTCGACCGTACCACCTTCGTTCAGTTGCCCGGAGACGGCCATGCGCGTGTAAGAAAAGTGCTTTGACGCCCCGTCCTTTTTCTTGGTGATGCCGCCGTCGCCGTTGAGCACGATCGGCTTGGCGGGTTCAAGGATCGCGTCAAATGTCAGTCCGTCCTCGAGCGTCGCGTGCAGCACGTGCTTACCCGCAACCTCGCGCAGTGACCACGGGCCAAGCTGCACGTCGCATGCCGTCGGACTCATGACGACCGGCAGCTCGAGCGGATTTCCGAAGCTCCGGACGTGTTCGTATCTGAATTGGCCGGCGGTGACGTCCGATATCGCAAAGTGCGCAAAATACATCGGATTTGCGACGACGTTCATCGGAACTACGCCGATCTTGTCGCGGTCTGTCCGGCGTTTGAAAAACACGAGCTCAAACCCGAATTGACGGCCGGTCCTCGTCGTACCGTGCCCGGTGTAATACCACCATTCTGTCTGCACGTCGGGCTGGGCAAAAAGGTCGTCAGGCAGCTTGACCGCTCCGTCACGCGGAGGGCCGCTCAGCGGGTCGCCCGGTTTGCCAAAAAGCTCGGCCACGCCGTTCAATATCGACGCTGCCGTGTTCTCGATAGGTTGGATCAGATGCTCGATCATATGGGTGTATTTCGCCGATGGACTGACAACGGTTTCAGCGGTCGCGGCGGTTTGAGCCGTTTCGGTCATTCATAGCCGATGGCATCTGCCACCTCGAGCCGAGCCGCGCCTCTCGCCGGAAACCACGCCGAGATCATCGCCATCGCGATGACCGCCGGTACCGCGAGCCCGAGCAGCCAAAACGAAAAATGGAATGGGAGCCGAAAGCCGGCGACCACCTTGGCGGCGGTGTTGATCAGAAAGTACGTATTTAACAGTGACGTCACCGCACCGGCCGCAAATCCGACCAGGGATATCGCGACGGCTTCGAGTAGTACCATCTTGACGACCTGACGACGCAGTCCGCCGATCGCGCGAAAGATGCCGATCTCGCGCTTTCGTTCGGCGACCGAGATCAGCATCGTATTTACGAGCCCGATCGCGGCGACGATGATGGCGATGATCGTCTGCATATACATCAGCAGGAAGAATCTGTCGATCACGCCGCCCGCGAACTGTTTATATTCCTCATGGGTGTAAATGAACGCCTGCCGCGTTCCGGCGAGAGCAGCCGCGGCCTGTGACTTAAACGCCTCTCTGTCGGTGCCCGGCTTGAGGTCGATGAAGATGTAATCAACGTCCGCGTCGTCCCAGTACCTGCGATACAGCGAGCGTTCGAGAAAGATCGTGCCGTGCTCCGAACGGTAATAGTCGAGCATACCGACGATCGGCAGCACGACGTCGCCTTTGGGCGATCTGATCGTGAGGGCGTCGCCGAGTTTTAGGTTCGATCTGAATGCTAGATTGTTTGAAATAACGACGCCCTCGCCGCGTGAGGTCAGCTCGCGGGCACGCACTGGGTCGCCGCTGTCGAGCAGATCCGGCGAGATCCTGAAAAATTCGCCCATATCGTGAGCGAGTAGTGCCACTTCGCGATCGTTCATCTTGGTCGTTGTGACACGGATGCGGTCGACAGCCTCGATACCGTCCAGCGACGCGATCGCCGCCGCCGAGGCATCTGAAAAGTGATTTGACCGCGAACTCAGTTGGTCTGACGAGGTTATGACGATATCCGCCGCAAGCGCCTTGTCGAGCGATTGGTCGATCGCCAACTTGAGGCTCTGTATCAGCGACGCGTTCGAGATCGCAAATGTCAGGCCGATCATTATCGCACCGACGGTCGCCGCCGTTCGTCGCGGTGAACGCGCCATCGTCTCGACCGCGATCACGCCCTCAGCTCCGAACAGCCGATCCATCACTGGCCGCAAAACGCGGCCGCCGGCGGAGATGATGATCGGCAGCAGCATGATCATGCCGAACTGGATCATGAACGAGTATGTTGCCTGGATATAACTGTCGATCCCGGGCGGCGTAGCTCTGACGCCCAACAAACCCGCCGCGACGAGTAGCGCACCGACCGCCAGGCGGAGCCGGTTCATCCGCGGTTCGCTCCGGCGGGTTTCGATGTTGCGAAGCGCGGCAGCGGGGTCGAGCGACGCCGCGGCACGTGCCGGTACCCAAGCCGCTATCAATGACGATGCGATCCCGACCGCCAATGCGGCGGCTGCGTAAGCCGGCTCGAAACGCAATTCCGGCGTCGATGATGCGATACCGTAAACGGTCGCGGTAATACGCGTGACCAGGCCCATCGACGCCATCGAAATCAGCAGTCCGATCGCTATCCCCAGACACGAGCCGATCACCCCGAGGATCACCGCTTCGGCCAGGAACATCAGTTTGATCCCGCGACGCTCGACACCGATCGAACGAAGTATCGCGATCTCTTTCCAACGTTGGTTTACGCTGATCGTAAAGGAATTGAAAATGATAAAGACGCCGATCATGAGGGCGACAATGCTGAGGATCGTAAATCCGGCGTGCATCGTCGTCACCGAGTTTTCGAGGCTTTTGCCGCGGAGGTCCGGCCTGACGACGTCTATGCCGGGCCCGAGCCTGGCGGCGAGTTCCTTCTGAACCGCGTCAACATCGACGCCGTTATCGGTCGAGATATCGATGCGGTCGATGCGGTTGCCGCGGCCGAATGTCTCCCAGGCCGAGTATATATCCATCACGGCGACATTGCCGTCGTACACGTCGCCGATGCCTGAGGCGGCAAAAATACCGCGGACCGTCAGAACCGCCGGACCGGATGACGTCTCGACCGATATCTTGTCGCCGTCCTTGAGGCCAAACCGCTCGGCCAATTTCGAAGTGATCGCGACCGAATCCTTACGGCTCGCAAAGACCAGCGGGTTTTTGATGACAAGGTCGGACCGGTCGGCGGCCGTATTATAGAGCTGCAGGTCACTGGCGGTATCGAGTCCCAATATCAGCAGCCGCGTTCCGCCGAGCGTGGTCGCCGCGAGCGTTTCGGTGACCGGTTCGGCGATCTTGACGCCCGGCGTCGACCGCACGGTCTTAACTGCGTCAAATGAAAACCCCGCGTTGCCCGCGGCCGCCTGTAATGTCGCCTTGCCGGCAAGTTTTTCGATCGTCCCGTTGAGCGAACCGACCAGGGCGTCGTTGGTCGTCTGGATGGCAAAAAAAGCCGCAACGCCCAGGGCGATCCCGGCCGTTGTCAGCGTCAGGCGCAGTTTATGACAGCCCCAGTCACGCAGCACTATCATGGCGAGGGCACGTATCATCCCTGTGATCTGAGCGTGTCGCTGACGATGCGGCCGTCTAGAAGTTCGATCCGGCGTTCGCAGATAGCCGCCGCGTTCTCATTGTGGGTCACCAGGATCATCGACGTGCCAAACTCATCGTGAATGTCGTCGAGCAATCTGAGTATCTCGTCACCGGTCGCCGAATCGAGATTTCCGGTCGGCTCGTCCGCAAGCAGCAGCGGCGGATCAAAGATCAGCGCCCTCGCGATCGCGACTCGCTGCCGTTCGCCGCCCGACATCTCGTCCGGCCGATGTGTGCCGCGGGAGCTCAACCCGACGCGTTCGAGCAATGCGGCGGCACGGTCCTCCGCCTCACGTCCGCCAGTGCCGCAAAGCCGGAGCGGTAATGCGACATTCTCGACACCGCTGAGCGTCGGCATCAGGTTAAACGTCTGAAAGATCATCCCGATCTGTTCGCGTCTGAGCCGAGTGCGGTCGTCATCGCTCATTGCGGCAAGGTCAGAGCCGTTTATCATCACCCGCCCGCCGGTCGGCACGTCCAGCCCGCATATGATATTGAGCAGCGTCGATTTGCCCGAACCTGACGGGCCCATCACTGACACACGCTGGCTGCGAGGGACATCGAGGCTGACGCCGTCCAGTGCGCGGACGCTGCCGGCCCCGTCAAATATCTTGCAAACGTTATCTAGCGAGACGATGATCTCAGTCATTCGGGACACAAGGTCGGTGATTCGCAGTCCGATTTGATAAGGTGCGAGTGATTACGCGATAATTAGCTGCCGTTATCACACTTGCAGAAACGGTTTTCCGGCGTTGTCAGTGTCACGGCCGCCTTTAGTTTATGGACAATTACGGCGATTTGTAAAGGATATCGTCTGAAATGAAGTCAACCGTCCTAATATTGCTGGCCCTTTTGAGTTTCGGGTGTGCCGCCGAGCCGAACGGCTCATCGAAAGCGCCGGGCGCAGCGGCACCGGACCGCGGCGGTGCGATCGTCGCCGAGCATATCAAGCGTGACGCGGCACCATTTCGAAAGGACCATGTCCGGTTTACCGTCACCGAAAACGGACGCGGCCCAGAGGTGACCGAGATCGACGTCTGGCGGCGTCAAAGCGGTGACGTGACGACCACGCTCAGCGTGATGACCAAACCCGTCGAGGACGCCGGCACCGGTTCGCTGACCATCGAGGAAAAAGGCAAACCGGCGGTCATCGTTACCTATGCCGCTTCACGCGGCGAGTTTCGCGAGACCGACACCGGCAAGATGTTCATCGGCGGACTGACCGCTCAGGAACTGATCGGCGAATGGGACAAGTACAGTTACCGTTTGATCGCCGAAACGCCCGACGGATCTGAGGTCGAGGGCAAACTCAAGGAAGGCGAGCGTTCCGCGATCGCCGTCACGCGGGTCGTCTTCGACAAGCAAAACTATCTTCCGGTCAGAATGGAACTCTTCGACAACGCCGGGAAAAAGCTGCGTTCTTACGGCGTCCCCGAGATCCGAACGGCCGACGGCAGGCCGTACATCGGCAAGACGATGGTCACCAATTACGTTTACGGCTCAGAGATCACGATCGAGATCGTCAGCCGCGAATATCCGGCCGCACTCGACGATTCGCTGTTCACGCGTGAGCGATTGAAGCTGACGGCACGGAAGTAGCATTTTTATGTTGACACACATTGTCTGTTGGAAATACAAACCCGAAACGACCGACGCCGAGCGGCAGAACCATATCGACAGCCTGCGAGCGCTCGTCGGCGTGATACCCGAGATCATCTCCTTCGAGGTCGGCGCCGACATCTTGCACCTTGAGAGGTCATTTGACACCGGGCTCGTCTCGACATTTGCCGGCCGCGAAGAATTAACAAGCTATTCGGACCACCCGGAACATCTAAAGGTTGCGGCCCTTGGCAGAGAGATCTCCGAACGCGTTGTTTCGGTCGATTTTGTTAACGATTAGGTGAAACGATCACGAAAGATACTTTTGGCTTTGCTCGCCATCCTCGCGGTGGTGCAGATACCGTTCATCTACCGGCGGTATGTCCTCGGAAAGCGCTTCGACCAGATCGCCGCGATCCAGTCGCAGCGAACCGCCGCCGCTGACCCCGACTTTGCCGAATACAAGGGCAACATCCACGTTCACACGAGTTTGGGCGGGCACAGCACGGGCGGTTTTGACGAGTTGATCGCCGCGGCAAACTCCAACGGCCTGGATTTTGTCGTAATGACCGAACACTATTCTGAGAATTACGATACCGCCGCACTCACGCTCAACGGCGTTTTCGGAAAAACGCTGTTCGTCGGCGGCAACGAGATCGACACGGCCGATTCAGACCGATTCTTTATGCTGCCGGGCGGCAGGGACGCGGCCGGATTCCGATTTGAGCATACCGACAACGTACTTTCCAAGATCCATTCCGATAAGGGATTTGCGATGATCGCCTATCCTGAGAAATTCAGGTCCTGGGGCTCGGCCTTTGACGGGATCGAGGTCTTTAACCTCAAGACGATGGCCAAAAGCGCCAATCCCGTCACGCTTATCCTCGACGCCCTGTGGTCAGGCTATTCATATCCCGATCTGATGTTCGCCGACCACCTCAAACGGCCCGACGCCAATCTTAAACAGTTTGACGAGATCGCCAGGACACGGCGGATATCGATGTTTGGCGGAACTGACGGCCACTCGAATATCGGCCTGCACGTCTTCGGCACCGACACCGGCGGCAAGTTGCTGAACATAAAGATCGACCCGTACGAAACCACTTTCCGGATCGTGCGAATGCATATCTTACTGCCGAAAGATGTGCCGCTGACACGCGAGTCGCTGATCGAGGCCATCGGAAAGGGCAGTTATTTCACGGGGTTCGACGCGTTTGGCGACTCGACCGGATTCAGGTTTGTCGCAACGTCCGGTACCGAAACCGTCCGGCAGGGCGGCGAGATCGTATATTCCGACGGCCTTTCGCTCAAGGTCACGTCGCCGGTCACCGTGCGATTGGTCATTTTTAAGAACGGAGAAAAGTGGGGCGAGCAAGCCGATGTCCTCGACCATACGCTCAAGCCCGACGGCCCCGGCGTTTATCGCGTCGAACTTTACCAGGACGCTCTCGGCGACACCGCGTCAAAAATGCCGTGGATCGTCTCAAATCCGATATACGTTCGGTAAGCAAACGATTTGCAATTTGCGCTCATCATAAGAGAGCACATTTGAAAACGGCGTTTTTGTGGCAGAAAACAGAATGAATAAGATACTGATCAGAGTCCTCCAAGCGGTAGCGTTATTGTCCGTTTTGTCCTTGTCGATCGTCGCACAGCAGGTCAAGCGGGCGCCTTTTGACGTAACCAATTACGTTATGGACGTGTCGCTGACACCGGCCGAGCGAAAGATCAATGCCGTCGTCGACGTCACGTTCACGCCGCTCGAAGACACACGCAGCATCACGTTCGAGCTCAACGGTTCGCTCAAGGTCGACACGATCACGCGTATCGGCGGTGCCGTGCCAATGGCCGACCCGGCCGCAAAGCCCGGCGCCAGGCCCACGCCCAAACCGGCGGTCAAGCCCGCGGCGGCTCCCGGACTGACCTTTGTTCAGGATCAGGCAGGCGTCGCCGACATCGGGCCGAATGTCCGCATCGACCTCGGCGATACGGCCGTCAAGGGTGTGCCGGTCACGCTGCGGTTCAAATACAGCGGCATTCTCGAACTGCCGGCGGGCGGGCCGCTTTTGACAAAACGGCTGGCGTATATCGGCGGAGATCAGGGCTATCTGATGTATGCCGCACGCTGGTTCCCGTTTCACGATTACGCCGCGGATCTCGCCACGTCCGACATCTCGATCTCGCTGCCGGCGGGCCTGACGCCGATCGGCTACAGCGATTCGCCGGTCGCCCCGAGCGGCGGCAAATATCGCTATGTCCAGTCGCGGCCGTCGCTGGTCGGCAATTTTGCGTACGGCAAGTACCAGACCAAATCGCTCAGATACGGCGACTATGAACTCCAGTTCTTTACCCGCAGCGGCAACAACGAGCTGATCGCGCGCTACGGCGAGACACTCGGCTCGGCACTGCAGTTTTACTCAAAGAGTTTCGGGGCGGCCGACACCGCTAAAAAGCTCAATGTCGTTCAGATCGACGACGACAGTCTCGATTTCTATTCGGCGCAGGGTATGCTGTTCATCGCCAACCGCCAGTTCGAAGAGGGCCGCGACGTCACGGTCGCCCGGCTTCAGCGCGAGGCGGCATTTCAATGGTGGGGATTGACCGTCGGGCTCAAGTCATTTGACGACGTCTGGCTGTCGCAGGGACTGGCCGAGTACAGCGCCGTCAGCCTGCGTGAAAGTACGACCGATGCCGCCAAGCTCGAGGACTTTCGCCGCGAACTTCTCGAAAAGGCGCTGACGTTTGAACAGACCGCGTCGCTGCTGCGTACTCCGGCCAATCTCGACGATCAGTCGATCGCCTATCAGTACATCATGTACGGCAAGGGAGCTCTCGTTTTCAAACTGCTCCGCGACACGCTCGGTGCGGCCAAGTTCGATCAGCTGCTGAAAACGTATCTTGCCGAATTTCGCGGCAAGAGCGCGTCGATCGACGATCTCGAAAAGCTGGCGACGCGTATCGCCGGCCAGCCGATGCGCTACTTTTTCGCCCGCTGGGTCGAGGGCACCGGCGTACCCGAGTTTAACGCCGACTATCAGATCATCAGGACCCGCGGCGGCAAATTCATAACCCGCGGGACCGTTTCCCAAAACTATGACAATCTGCGGCTGCCGCTCGAACTGCAGCTGCGTTCCGAGGGCGACGCCCAACCGCAGACGATCACCGTCAACGTCGAAGATTCGAGTGCCGACTTTAATATCGAATCGACCGGCAAACCGCTGGCCGTGATCATCGACCCCAACTTTAAGCTGCTGCGGATCTCATCTGACCTTCGCACCTCGTCGATCGCCCGCCGCGGCATCGAGCAGTTTAAGGAAGGCAACTATGTCGAGGCCCAGGCCCAGTTTGAGGCCGCACTCAAACTCGACCGTTCAAACGCCTGGATCTATTACCACCTCGGCCTCCTGTACCTCGAACAGCGCAACTACGACCTCGCGATCGACAACTTTAAGGCCGCCCGCGACCTCGGCAACCAGGGTTCGGCCCGCCCGGCGTGGCTCCATGTCTGGTCCGAGATCAAAATGGGCAATGCCTACGACGCCAAGGGCGACCGGACACGAGCCGTCGGTGCGTACAAACGGGCCGAGACCATCGGCGACAACTATGACAATGCCCAGGACGCCGTAAAACGCTATATGGGAACGCCGTTCGACCCGAAGGACAAACAGACGAACGCGATCAAATAGGTTGGCAATAGATCGGCAAGAAGAACGGCCGCTGGCACTCTGCCGGCGGCCTCGTTTTTTGGTCCGTTCGCCGGGGCCGAACCGCCCCCGCAAAACACCGCCGCACTCGTCGCCGCAGGATCAGGCTCTACGACCTC
The DNA here is from genome assembly GCA_937941715.1 of uncultured Chloracidobacterium sp. Taxonomy (GTDB): domain Bacteria; phylum Acidobacteriota; class Blastocatellia; order Pyrinomonadales; family Pyrinomonadaceae; genus OLB17. The sequence continues at coordinate 9,922 of CALDGX010000176.1, forward strand.
GACAAGCCGTCCGTAAGCATCATTTCGTATCCAACGCTCACGTCCCCAAGCATCAGCCGTCAAGATCGTATCGCCGCTATTTGACGAAGCCGAACTTGGTTGCGTGGGACTGTAATTCATCGTCCTCGTACTGCCGTCAGGAGCCGTCTGCGTCGTCGCACGACCGAGATAGTCATACGCGATCTCCGACCAATCACTCGGCGAACTGCCCGTGTCTTACGGCCTAGAAACCTTCCATTGGCGTCCCATTACATCATATTTAATGCTCGTCGCATTGTGATTAGAGGTCCCCGCCTGATAGATCGATTTCATAGAAATACCTAAAGCCTTTTCGATCGTTCGTCGAGACTTTTTGCTTCGTCAAAAAACCCGCTAAGTTCCATCAAAACAGAAAACTCTTTAAGCCTAATCTTCAAAGTCAAAGGCGGTTCTATTCGATCTGGCTTACTTTCCAGTTCAGAAATATATTTCAACGCTTGCTCCGGGTTAGCAGCATCAATATAGTAACGCACTACTTGATCGCAAAGTCTATCTAGACCGTTACAGGTGGCCTCATTAAAACACAAATTCCAAGCGTCAATAAGTATCGGTTCTGCCTCTTTCTGACGACCATTGATGACCTTCATCAAAGCCAAGTTCCGTCGCGCTGCCACTCGACCGTCTAGCCACTTACCAGCGTCAGCAATTCTTATCGCATTGCTGTAATGCAGCTCGGCAGAATCGTAGTCAGCCGCGATCTCGAACTTTTCAGCTTTCGAAACTTCTTCGCGATAGGTCGTAAGTGTTTGGTAATCATCCGAAAAGCAACCAGTCATCAGCATAACAAAAATGCTAATAACCCAAACTTTTTTTGGTGTCATCATAGTCCTAGTTTATCTGCTCGCCCTTCGCAAATTTCTCGATCATCGCTAGTTATTTTCTTTGCGTTAGAAAGGTCTCTTCTATAATTTGCACTCCCGGAAGTACCTTCGATTGCTCCTTGAACCAATAGTGCCGACCCAGACCCTATAGGTCCGCCTGTAAGCGGATTGACTATGCCAATAAACGCAACGACTCCCGCAGTGTTCTTGTCTCGTTTAATCTCTTCGGGAATCAAATCCTTTACTTGGATTGGTCCTAACGATGCAGGATTCATCGCCCATAGCAAGTTTGTATCCATTTCTAGATTCCGCTTCGTGTTCAATTCTGCCACTCGTTGGGAGATTCTGGTGTTGAAACACTCCCTTAAAAATGCAGGCCGTTTGTTCGGCTTTCCTGGGCCGGGACCTTGTGGAGTGCCACCTCCACCACCGCCGCCTTCTTGAGGTTCGGGAAGCACGGGGTCAGGAAGCACGGGGTCAGGCATGCGATATTGCGATTCTCTGCTCGGAGTCTGACCGTTCAGTGTT
>CALDGX010000177.1 GCA_937941715.1 uncultured Chloracidobacterium sp.
CCAACGCAACAACGTACGCCTGCTCGTCCTTGACCCATGAGCAGTAACGAACTAAAAGGCGAAGTGCGGAAATGTGCTTGTGATCGCGCTCCAGGATCTCCGTGATCCAACGGTTGCATTCATCTCCCTGGCCGGCCGCGAGCAGGTATTCGGACGACATTGAGAGTATCCTTGTCGCCGAATCAGGGTCGTTTGCGTTCAGGTAAATGCGGATCAGATCGAGCAGCTTCGGATAGTTCGCCGGCTCGAGTTCGACGAGTTTGATCACCGCTCGTTCGGCACCGGCAGCGTTTTGCGAGTCGATATGGCAATCGATCAAAAGGTAAAGGACGTCTCGGTTATACGGCTCTTCGGCCAGAATATCCTCAAGCAGCGTTACAGCCTTGCCGACCCGTCCGAGGGCCGAGTACGCCTTCACGAGGCCGTCCAGGATCCTCAAGTCATTGGGACGAATTTCGTGTCCTTTCATCAGGACTTTGATAGCCTCTTCGTTGCAGCCTTGCCGGCTAAAACGGGTACCGGCCTCGGCGTACGCTTCGGCGGCCTCGTCGCGATGGCCTTCACGCAGATAAGATTCGGCCAAGCTCACACATACTTCGGTATTATTGGGGTCGAGCAGAGCGATCTGCTTCCACATCGAGAGCGCCTCGATCCGCCGTCCGCTTTTCTCGTAATGCTCAGCAAGCGTGGTGTAATGTGCTCTTGCTTCAGAAAGCGAGCCTTTGAGTTTGTAAAGTTCGGCAAGTTTGGTCGAAACTTCGATCGAGTCGGGCTGCAGCCGTGAGATCTTGTTGTAAACGGCGATCGCCTTCTGGGCAAATCCCTGAGTGCTGTAGTGTTCAGCGACCTTTAAATAACATTCTACCGCCTCACGTTTTTCCATGTTCTTGGCGTAAAGGTCGCCAAGCATGTTCATTGTCCCGATGTCTCGCGGGTCGTTACCGACGACCGCTTTGTATTCGGCGATAGCGGCGCGAAGTTTGCCTTGAACGACATACTTCTCGGCGTTTCGCATGGCCTTTGTCTTGTCGAAAATCATCTTGAACAATTATCGGAACGGGTCGCTACTTATATTTTTAACGGCGGTAATGCGTGACAGCCCTGAGTGGTGCAGACCAATTGGAATATCTCCAACTTCGCCTGTGGATACAAAGTTATCATATTGACCGAGATTGTGTCAACATTGTTGTACTTTGTTGTGCATTCAAACATCCCTTGGCAGAAAGTCGGTCATTTTGATTTTTGCGGCACATTCTCATAGTCTTAGAGTTCGGGCCGAACGGTTCGTTTCGTTGACTATGCAAGCTCTAATTTTAGCGGGCGGCAAGGGCACTCGTCTGCGGCCATTGACCGTTTATACGCCCAAGCCTGTGGTTCCGTTCTGCAATCGGGCATTTCTCCTTTACCAGATCGAGATACTGCGAAAGGCGGGCATCACGGACATCACGCTGTCGCTCAGTTACCAACCGGACAAGATCGAACACGTGCTCGGAAACGGCTCGGATTACGGCGTAAATTTACGTTTTATAACCGAACCGGCACCTCTCGGCACGGGCGGAGCGTATCGCTTTGCGGCAGACGGAATTAAGGAAACAACGGTAGTTTTTAACGGTGATATTCTCACTGATTTTGACATTGGACTATTTATCGAACGGCACAAGGAACTCGGATCTGTCGCAACGCTCGCGCTGAAGCCGGTCGAGAACCCCTCGGCCTATGGCCTTGTCGAAACGGACAGCGAATCGAGGATCCTAGGTTTTCTCGAAAAGCCGACTGATGATCAGATCGACAAACTTAAGATAAATACGATCAACGCCGGCATTTACGTGCTCGAACCCGCGATACTTGACCTCATGCCGCTCGGCGAAAACCGTTCATTCGAGTACGATGTTTTCCCCGAGATCCTAAAACGTGGAATGCCTTTTTACGCGGGCATTATGAACGAAGAATATTGGCGTGATATCGGAACGCCGGCGAGCTATCTGGCGGCCCATCATGACTTTCTCCGGGGTGCGATCAAGGGATTTGAGATCGATAGTTCGGATCTTTCTGATGTTGCGACGAAAGCGACGATCGACTCGCGATCGATCATCGGCGAGGGCTGTGTCATAAAACCCGGTGCTCGTATTACGAATTCGGTGATCGGCCCGGGCGTTCAGATCGAGGAAAAAGCAGTTGTCGAAGATTCAGTGCTCTGGGCTCATTCTCGAATATCGACGGCTGCTGAGATACGCGGGTCTATAATCGGCCGGAGTTGCCACATTGGAAGAAATGCGGTGGTCGATCAGGGATCCGTCCTCGGTGATAAATCTACGTTGACCGATTACACGCGAGTTTAGGACTTTGATATGCCTGAATTGCCCGAGGTTGATCTGGTTGCCCGCTCGCTTAATTCGCTGATCGGCGGCCGAACGATCGTCTCGGCCGAGTTACTCCGTGATCGCCTCGCCCCGGAAAACACTGCAGCGGAATTTACCGCCGGTCTGGCCAACACCCGCGTGGACATTGTCGATCGCCGCGGCAAGCACATTTTGATACGGCTCAACAACGGCAAGACCCTGATCGTTCACCTCCGAATGAGCGGCCGCTTCGTGCTCCTGGATCCTGAGGCCGATCCGCCAAGATTCACGCACGCGATCTTTCGGCTTGACGACGGCCGCGTGTTGGTTTTCAGCGATCAGCGCCACTTTGGCCTCATGAAGATCGTCGAGACCGCCGAACTCACGGAGGCAAAAGAGATCGCTAAACTCGCCCCCGAACCTTTCTCCGATGATTTCTCGATCTCGTACCTTCGCGGCCGGCTTTCGCGCTCGTCCCGCAGTTTGAAGGAGTTTTTGCTTGATCAAACACAAGTCTGCGGCCTTGGCAACATATATGCCGCAGAGGCGATGTTTGCCGCCAGGATCCATCCGGCGGTCCCTGCCAGATCCGTCGGCGCGGTCAGGGCCCGCCGCCTCCACGAGAGTATATTGGCCGTTTTGGACGAGGCGATCCGACACAATACGGGGAGGCCGATCGACCCCGAAGATCTCGAAGGCAGCTATTTCAGCGGAGCGGCCTCGACGGGTTGGTATGTTTACGACCGTGAGGGCGATCCGTGCGAAGAATGCGGAACGGCGATCGTCCGGTTAAAGCAAGGCGGCCGTTCGACCTACTTTTGCCGTAAATGCCAGCGAAAATAGAGCAGGAAGGTGATAGCTTTTGCGGCGTATCTTAGTGATCACACGCGATCCGTCGAGATCTCGTGAACAAACTCGATCTGCCGATCGTCACAGCCCGATCGCTTATTGCACGGCTTCCTTCACCCCGGTTCAAGGATATTGACGTGCCGCCCCACGACGTGATCGAGGCCCTTCGGGAATGCCGCTCTATTGGGCCAAAGTGGGCGGTTGACCGGCGTAACCCGGTTCTACTTGACACTCTATTTCAAAAAGAACATCATCGTCTTTACACTCGTGGTGAGTTAGTGCGACTTGCGACCACGTTAAATAATCCGCTAAACAGCTGAAAATAGGTTCTTGATCTGGGAGTCTCGCTGTTTCGGCGAGGCTTTTTCGTATGAAAGATTTCCGCAAATTACTTGATTCTGATGGTGTTTACGTTTTTGACGGCGCCATGGGAACGCGCCTTTACGACAAGGGCGTTTACATTAACCGCAGTTACGACGAACTCAACGTCACGGCCCCGGATCTGGTCAAAGAAGTGCTCGAGGAGTATGTCGCCGCCGGTGCCGACATAATCGAGACCAACACATTCGGTGCGACCCGTCATAAGCTGCTCGCGTATGGACTCGAGAACAGACTGCGGGAGATCAACATCGAAGGCGTCAGGCTTGCACGCGAGGCCGCCGGCGACAAGGTATTTGTTGCCGGGGCCATCGGACCGCTCGGTCTCAGACTGGAGCCATTTGGCCCGACATCTTTCCAGGACGCCCGCGAGATGTATAAAGAGCAGGTCGCGGCCCTTCTCGAGGGCGGCGTTGACCTGTTCGTTCTCGAAACCTTTTCCGAGCTTGCCTTGATCGAACAGGCGATCCACGCCATTCAGGAACAGTCAGATCTACCTATCGTTGCTCAGATGACGGTACAGATGGACGGCAAGACGCTTTACGGCGACACGCCTGAGCATTTTACGCAAAAGCTGGACAGTCTCGGCGTTGACGTCATCGGACTCAATTGCGGCGTCGGACCGACCCACGTCCTCAGCACCCTTGAAAAGATGCGGGAGGTGACCGACAGGCCGCTTTCGGCACAGCCCAATGCGGGCCTGCCTCGTGATGTGCAGGGACGTCAGTTCTACATGGGCTCGCCCGAGTACATGGCCACTTTTGCCAAGCGCTTTGTCCAGGCGGGTGCATCATTTGTCGGCGGATGCTGCGGCACGACGCCGACGCACATCAAGTTGATCTCGGACGCCATTCGCTCGATAAGCCCGCGTCAGATACACGAACTTCATAAGCATCACGCGGTGTCGGTCCGTGAGCTCAAGCCTGAGGACGTCCAAGTCGTCGACCCGCTCGAGCGGTCACGTTGGTCAGCCAAGATCGCCCGCGGCGAGTTTGTAACCTCGGTCGAGGTCCTGCCGCCAAAGGGTTGCGACGCCGCCGCGACGCTCGATTCGATCCGCCTGTTAAAGGCGGCTGGCGTGGACGGCGTAAATATTCCCGACGGGCCGCGGGCACAGACCCGCATGTCGGCGCAGGCAACCGCAGTGCTGGTCGAACGCGAGATCGGAATTGAGGCCGTATTGCATTACTGCTGCCGCGATCGCAACCTTTTGGGAATGATGTCAGACCTGCTCGGTGCGGCCGCGTTGGGTTTGCATAATCTGTTGTTGATCACCGGCGACCCGCCGAAAATGGGCCCGTATCCGGACGCGACGGCGGTGTTTGACATCGACGCGATCGGCCTGACCAACATGGTCAATAAGCTCAACCACGGCCTCGATCTGGGCAACAACCCGATCGGCAAACCGACCGCGTTCTCGATCGGTGTCGGCGTCAATCCCGGAGCGGTCAATCTTGATGAGGAGATCAAGCGGTTCGAATGGAAGGTCGAGGCCGGTGCGGAATATGCGATCACCCAGCCGGTTTTTGATACCGAACAGTTGCGGGTGTTCCTCGACCGTATCGCGCACGTCCGGATCCCTATCGTTGCCGGAATTTGGCCCCTTGTCAGCTATCGCAACGCCGAATTTATGCACAATGAGGTTCCCGGCGTCAACGTGACGGCCGACATCCTTGAGCGTATGAGAAAGGCTTCGGATAGGGGTAAGGAAGATGCCCGCGAAGAGGGCATAGTGATCGCCCGCGAGTCGTTGTTGGCGGTGCGCGACGTGATCCAGGGCGTCCAGGTCTCGGCACCGTTTGGCAACGTCAAATATGCGCTTCAGGTTTTTGAGGCCCTCGACGAATTTAAGGCCGCTGTAGACTAGATGGCTCCGCCTGTCGGGATCGGCGGAGCCGTTAACTCGTTCCCGGACTAGTACTAACGTGCGTCGAACGATGCGGTCGCAAAGTCGGCTCCGACGCCCCATTGCGTGGAGCTTGCGGTACCTGCAAAGCTGTTAAATACCCAGAAATTGCTCGCCGCTGATGACGTCGCTCCCTTTCGATAGACCGCGATATCCGCTCTCGCGTCACCGTCGTAATCGCCCTGGACCGGAATGTCAGTCGATATACCGAAGGGCTGTGTTCTGGTAGCACTGTTGGAACTCTGTAATATCCACCATACCATTGGCGAAGTTGAAGTCGCCCCCGTCCTGGCCACCGCAAAGTCATATTTGCCATCCCCGTCGTAGTCTCCGGGGACGACGTAGTCGGTGCTAAAGTTGCCAAATGTCCTGAATAGGAGGCTGCTGTCCGAACTGCGCAGCACGATGTAGGTATTTGAAGGTGAGAGTGCACCGGCCCTGTAAACAGCAATGTCAAACTTGCCGTCGCCATCGTAATCACCCGGAACTGGCACATCCAGATCACTCGACGTAGCCCCTGTCGTGCCGAAATTCACGATGCGGGTCGCTCCATTCGAGCTTTGACGGATGTACCACACCGCTTGTGCCCCGGCCGAGGCACCGCGTCGAAACACCGCGACATCGGTTTTGCCGTCACCGTCATAGTCGCGGGCGATGGCATTGTCGCCGTTCAGGCCCCAGGCATAAAACTGCACCGTATTCGAACCGGATTGAAAAATCCAGAATGAACTCTGAGCACCGGCAGTCGCTCCGGCCCGGTATATCGCCAGATCATCACGACCATCGCCGTCAAAATCGCCTGGCGTCGGAAAATCGGTCGCCGCGTCGCCCCACGGTCCCGAGACCTGCACCCCGGTTGTACTATTCAGATTCCAATACGAGATCGGTTGAGGCGCAGACGCCGGGAATTTCAATACGCTGTAGTCCTGCCTACCGTCTCCGTCAAAATCAACAGGCCGTTTGATCCCGAGCTGGCCCCGAATCTCACCGCCCGGAAAGTTCGACGTATGGACGTTAACATAGCCCAGATGCTGACGGATCTGCGAAAGCTGTGTTCCGGTGATTGACCCACTTCCGGTTATTGTCCCCGAGGTGCCGCCAACCGCCCCAAAATTGATGGCGACGGCGGATGTGGCTCCGATCGCTGCCGGAGCGTGGATGTGCGATGCCGTTTGGTTGCTCGTCAGGCCCGAAAACACGACCGTAAACGAATACGTTAGCGTGTTTTCATCTACCACCACACGAGCATAACCAGTTGCCGAGGTTGCCGCCGCCGGCACCTCCTGTGCTCCTGTAAGATAAGCGTAAAATGTCTCCGCCCGTACATTTGCAGAGCAGAGACATACCAATGCCAGTCCTAATATCGCGCCGATCTTTTTCACGTTAATTCCTCCGGTTGGTGTTCTGGACGGCCCAGGCTTTGATCCTGGAAAGATCCGTTACCAAAGCCATTACCGACGATTGTTTCAAGTAAATACGGTTATCGAAAGCATACGCCCTTGGCAGGTGGTGGTCAATAAAATTCTTTTTGCCCGCTTCGGCGACGGCGAACGTATTAATGCCCGATCTGCTCTAAGCTCCGTATGTTAGAGTATGATGTCGTCATCTGAACCGATTTGAGCTGAACGATCCGGAGAAAATCAAAATGTTAAAAAATACACTGTTGGTGATATTCGCGGCCCTAGTTATCTCGATCGCGGGCGAGTCCGTGCTTGCCTGCTCTTGCCTTTTGGAACCGAACAAACCGGCGGTGGACTATTCGGCTTGGGCAAGGAACTTCGACGGTGCTGCATTCTCCGGACGGGTGGTAAAGATCGACAAGGTCGCCGGCAAACCCGAGATCAAGGTCACGTTCGCCGTTGACAAGATATGGCGGGGAGTCGATTCGGCCGAAGTGGCCGTGTACACGGCCGAGAATACCGCGATGTGCGGCGTTTATTACGAAGTCGGCAGAGAACAGATCGTGATCGCGGACAAGACCGGCGATAGAATAATGACATTCAGCTGCCCGGAAATGGAGTACGCTTCGCACCGCTCGGAATACCTAGCGGCCCTTGGAACAGCCCGCGAACCGGGTGACCCGGCATCTCAAACGGCCGTCAAATTCGTCGAGTTTGGAAATATTAACTGCGAGTCCGAATTGGCGTACCTAGATGCCCTTACCATCGAATTGCAGAATGACCCGCAGAAATCGGCCTATATCATCATTTATGGCGGCAGCAAGGGCAAGCGAAATGAAGCCAAGGCCCGTATCGCTCGTATGAAGTACTATCTGACGGCGAATCGCGGAGTAGACTCAGCCAGGATCAAACCGATCGACGGGGGCTATCGAAAGGTCCTTTCCGGAGAGATCTGGCTCGCCCGCGACGGCGATGCCGCCCCAAAGGCAACCCCGACCGTTAAGTCGAAAGATGTCAGGCTGAAAGGCACCGCTAAGGTCCGCAGCTATAATTGCGGCGACTCAATGGGTACCGATTGAGGTCGCCGGCCGCCCGCATCGCCCATGGCGGAGTAACGCTCGAGACTACGGTTTCAGTACGATCTTGCCGTTGGATTTTTCGTTGATCACCGCCAGGTGTGACAATGGCGCTTCGTCAAGGCTAAAGACGCGGCTTATGATCGGGTCTAAATATCCCTCGCTCAAGCCGGCGTATATCGCCGCATGGATCGCATCTCGATCCGATTGCGGTGAATTAAACAGCGACATCCCGTATATAGTGGCATCTTTGGTCATAGCGAGCCGCGGCGTAAACGTCAGGCTGCCTCGATTGCCAACCACTACGATCCGGCCAAACATCGCCAGAGCCTCAAAGTCGCGCTCCAGATTTACGTTTGCGAGCATCTCAATGATAACGTCGACGCCCTTTCCTTGTGTAAATTCGCGGATCGCCGAATAATGGTCCTCGTCCGTGTGGTCAAAAACGGCGTCCGCTCCCAGATCGGTGACCAATTTTGCACCCGCCTCCGAACTTGCAGTGCCGATCACGGTAAGCCCCGCATTTTTTGCCCATTGAACAGCGGCACTCCCGACGCCGCCCGATGCCCCATGGATAAGGACCGTATCACCGGCCGATGCCTGAGCTTTTTGGAACAGTGCCCGGTAGCTGGTGGCATAAGGCGTCCAAACACCCGCCCCTTTCTCAAAGCTGACATTCTCGGGCAGCCGCCCGAGCTGAACTTCGTTTGCCAGTGCATACTCGGCGTAGGTCCCGGATAGCGAATCCGCCGTATACACGCGATCTCCCGGCTTCCATCTGGAAACATCACCGCCGATGGCCTCAACGACGCCCGCCGCGTCTTTTCCCGGTGTGTAGGGCAGGTTCGGCGCATGAGCATGAATTCCCGTACGCAGATAAGTATCGACAGGATTCACGCCCGCCGCCTCGATCTTTACCAACACTTGCAGACCCGTCGGCTCCGGAGCGTCAACTTCCTCGACCTTCATCACCTCAGGCTCACCAAATTCACGAACGACGATAGCTTTCATAAGAGCAGTTTACCCACGAAATGCGTAAAAGGCACGAAACCGTTGCAAGGTTTCGTGCCTACAGTTGATCTCGACCGATCAAGCTACTGGCAACTTGTCTCTTCGGCCTTGATCTCGCCTTTGTACCATTTGGTTCCGATCTTGGCTCGGACGACGACGACGCCTTGTCCGCCAAACATAACGATCCTGAGTGCCGTACCTTTTTTCAGTTTGACGAACTTTTCGGTGGCCGAGTACATGAATTCAGCGTTGTTCTTAGTGACCTTACACGAGGTGCTTTGGGCCGATGCTCCCGTGGCACTGAACGCCGTGACGAAAATAGCTGCAGTTGCAGTGAGTACGATAGATAGTAGTCTTGATTTCATTCTGCCCCTCGTTATCGTTCGTTTAACCGCAGCTAATAAATTCGGTCGCGACCCAGCCGTAGCCTCGCTTGAACGAGATCTTTGTCCAATCGACGCCGTTCCGGTCCGTCGTCAGATCCCAGGCTTTGATATTTGTTCCGACCTTTAGGCTGCCGATGATCCGCCCGTTAGGCGTTGAACGGACGCGAAGCGGAATGTCATTATTTCCCCTTACGACACAGTTGTCCTGGAACAAAGGCGCAGCATTCCCAGCCGTCTTGGCCGATGTCGAATTTGGCATCGTGATTGCCCCGAAAACGATCGCCAAAGCAATTGTCGCTATCATTGAAAATTTCATTATCATTCTCCTTTTCTTGAATTAATTTGTCCTATCAAGCACCCAATATTGGCCCTTGTCATCGGCTGCGGCTTTTCGCATCTCGATGTAGTACTTAAAGAAAGTCACTGCCTCGAGCGATTTGCCATCGCCTAGAAACTCGGTCGTAAGCCTGAAATAATCACCGACAACCGGGATCATCTTCCATTTCTGGCCCGAAAAATTGCCGCTCTGCGCCATTTTGACGAATTCCTTCTTTTCAGGATCGACGTCCAGCGAGCGATTCTTTTTATCGGCATCGTGCAGTTTCGTGGTGAGAGTGAAAAGGTTGTTGCCCGCAGGCTTCATCAGCCATTGTTGGTTGCCGTACTTTCCGGCTTTGACCATATTTAGCTTGTCGATGAAATCGCCGGTATAAACGGCATCGAGTGCATAGCCGTCGCCATAACGTTTGTTGACGAGGTAATACCCGCCGCCTTTTGCCTTGATACGTTTCCAGAGTTGCCCTTCCTTGTTGCCGGAATCACGCATTCGCAAGAAACGATACGTCGCCTTGTGATGCGTCAACGCTTTCGCATCGCCTAGCCAATTGTTGGTGATCTGATAATTATCGCCCTCGATATTCGTGATCGCCCAAAGCTGGCCGTCGTCTTCGGCCGATTCGTTAATGCCGACGTTGAAGTCAACCTTGTCATCGATGACCTCAAGCGATTCGGCATCGCCGGTCTCGCGATTGACGAACCGATACGAATCTTCTACGCCGGGATCCGGCGTGATCTGCCACAACTGGGTCTTGTCTTTGTCCGCAACATTTACAGTGAGCCTTCCGCTTTCCGGATCGAGCTCGATAACCTTTTTCTCCTCGCCCTTGTGCCGGTCGCCGAGCATGTACGAACGGTTTGCCTGCTTGATGATCAGAAAATTCATCGCGATCAAAGCTCCGCCAAACAACACCAGCGGAACTAATATGATCACCATCGCCCAACGCAGCGCTTTTGACTTCTTCTTCGGCACATCGGCAACAGGAACCGGTTGCTGAGCATACTGCGGTTGCGAAGGTTGCTGCTGATAATACTGCTGCTGCGGAGGCGGCATTTGCTGTTGCGGCGGCGGTGCCTGATGCGGCAGATATGCGTGTGGCGGCGGTTGCTGCTGTTGAGGCTCCTGCGGCTGTTGAGGTTGACTTGGGTAATGCAGCGTCGGGTTCTCAGACGCCGGCGTTCCGACGGCAGCATCCGGAAGCTTAGTTCCGCAATCGGCGCAAAACCTATTG
>CALDGX010000178.1 GCA_937941715.1 uncultured Chloracidobacterium sp.
CCTTTTCAAAATCGTCCCAGGAATACGCGTCGGGTTCCTGTTTAACCATCCAGTAGTTCATAGTCGTCTATTTTTTCGCTTCCGCGGCCTTCTTGTTCAGCCATTTTGCCCAGCGTTCAAGGTACGGGCGGAACGGCTTGAAGAGCTTTGCACGAATGCTGCCTTCGGATTGCTTTTCGCTCCAGCGCTTGAGATTCTTTTCGGCGAATTGGCGGATCTGCGGCTCAAGAGCAGTGCGCTTGACCGAGTGTTTTTGAGTAAGAAAATAATGCTGGCCGACAAGCGAGAAGATCAGCCCGGCGATGTTGCCCTTGAACGAACTCTTTGCCATGAACTTCTTCACAAACCCCTCGGTCGGCTGCAGCAGAGCTCCCATCGACAATTCGAACCACGGAGCCTGATTGCCCGCACGCGGATGATACAGTCCCGGCAGATCGCCCGGAACCGGGATGTCCATATTCTTTAACCGCGGGTCGTTGATGAAATCAACCAGCTTTATCCGCTCGACACCGCGGTACTGTTCGACCGGCAGAAAATCAAGTACTCTGTTGATCGTTCCCTCTGTATCCTTTGGCAGGGTTATCGACGCCGAATTTTCAATTCTTATCTTTGTTATCTTTGCGGCCTTCTGGCCGGCAGTTTCGATTGCCATACTTCAATAAATTGTAATTCGAGATCGCTGATTAGTAAATTCAGCCACAGCGATGTGGCGCAGGAGCAACAGTTTTCAGGCGGCGTTTGACGATGGCAGCCCATTTTCAGGTCAATTTGCTGACTCTTTGCCGTCAGGACCGATGGCACGGACATTGCAATCGTCTGGTCAGGCTTACAACGATGAGACAAACGACACTTGCACAAGCGATCAGCGTTAAGGGCATCGGCCTTCATACCGGGGCCGACGTGAATATGACGCTCCGGCCGGCTCCGGAAAATACCGGTTACATCTTTGTCCGCACAGACCTTGACGATTTTGAGATCCCCGCGTCGGTAGAATACATCTCGCATTGCTCGTATGCGACCACGCTCGTCCGACGCGGTGTCGTCCTTTCGACGTGCGAACACCTTCTCTCGGCACTTCGCGGAACGGGTGTGGACAATTGTTTTATCGATCTGGACAATATCGAGATCCCGATCATGGACGGGTCGAGCGAGGACTTTATCGAGCTGATCGAAAACGCGGGCGTGGTCGAGCAGGAGTCGCCGCGGCACGTTTTACGAATACTCGAGCGTGTGGATTATGAGCAGGGCGACCGAAAAATGTCGATCGAGCCATCTGACAAGTTCGAGATCGACTGCGTGATAGATTTTCCGCATCCTTTTATCGAGCGGCAGCAGCTGAATTTTGTCTTTCAGAACGGATCATTCGGCCGCGAGATAGCGTCTGCCCGCACCTTCGGCTTTACGCACGAGATCGATATGCTGCGAAAGGCCAACCTTGCGCTCGGCGGCAGCCTCGACAACGCGATCGTTCTGACCGAGAACGGAATGCTCAACGAAACGCCGCTGCGATTCGAAGACGAATTTGTTCGTCACAAGATCCTCGATATCATCGGCGACCTTGCCCTTTTGGGAATGCCCATCGAGGGTAAGGTCACGGCCGAAAAGTCCGGCCATGCCGTTCACGCCTCGCTTATGGCAAAACTGCTCAAGGCAGAACATGCGTGGGAGATCGTTGAAAGCACGAACTGACCGCTGTCGGAACCACGGCCCGGCTATTTCTCCCAGACCGCACCGATACCGGCATCCCAGAGCATCTTGTTCAACGCCGGAATTTCCTTGTCGTTCATATCGTTTGCCCTCGAACGAAGCCCCGCCCATTGCCTGTTAAGTTCGGCGAGCCGGTCCAGAGACGGCTGATTGACGCGCGGGATATCGCTCTCGGTCTGGTTTATCAGGAACAAATAATTTGCCGTGAACTTGTTGGGAAAATTCTCGACGTCGTCATATGCCTTTGATTTACGCTGGATCATCTCCTCGTCCCACGTCTTGAGCTTTTTAACGAGTTCCTCGCCGGTCTTGCGGATCGCGGCATACTTGTCGCCCGCCGGCAATGAACCGAGCAGTGCCGACAGTTGACGCTGTTTGGAATAAAGGCTGTTGACCAGTCGGTGCATCGTCGAAAGTTCGGTCTCCATCGCGAGCATCAGTTTGTGATACTCGGAATATTCGGCCGCAGTGGTCGGATACAACGGGTTCGGGAGGATCTCAAATGCGGCCGATACCGTCTGACCCGCCATCTTCAGTGTTGCGGTGTATTTTCCGGGCGGTGATTTGTGTCCGGCGTAGTTGCTCTCAATATACACACCCGGAACGCCCGGCATCGTCGCGTGTCGCATATTCCAGACGAATCGGTTGAGGCCTTTTCCTTTTGAAAGTGTCGGATCCTCTTCCGGGCCGCCATCCCATTTTCGATAGCCCGCGTCGGGCTTGGTCGAAAAAGTATTCACGACCACGCCGCCGGCATCGCGGATCTCGAGCGTCACTTCGTCTGACTTCTTTAGTTCGGGCAGATTGTAGTAAAAGACGACCCCGTTCGCCGGATTGACCCCGCGGAAGCGGTTTGCACCGGTAAACCCATCATCCGAATCATCGAGTTCGCTCGAGCCGTTGGCAAGATATGCGGCCGCCGGCTGGTATATCGAGAAGGCCGGCATATCCCGTTTGTACTGCCGTATCACGTTGAGGTCATCGAGCACCCAGAAAGAGCGGCCTGATGTCGCCGCGATCAAATTGCCCTGATGGACCCGCAGGTCGGTGATGGGCGTGATCGGTAAGTTAAGCTGAAACGGCGACCAGTCCTGTCCGCCGTTCCACGAGATGAAAACGCCCAGCTCGGTTCCGGCAAAGAGCAAACCCTGCCGGACGTTGTCCTCGCGGACGACCCTCGTGAAAGCGTTCGCCGGCAGGCCGTTATTGATCTTGGTCCACGTCGCGCCGTAATCGGTCGTTTTGTAGAGGCCCGGAGCGTGGTCGTTGAACTTATACCGCGTCGTCGCGATGTATGCGGTCGCTTTATCAAACGGTGACACCTCGATCGCGTTGATAAGGCACTCGGCGAGGCCGTTCGGCGTAACGTTCTTCCACGTGGCGCCGCCGTCGCGGGTCAGTTGGACAAGGCCGTCGTCGCTGCCGGTCCAGATCACGCCCTTTTCGTGCGGCGACTCGGTTATGTAGGCAAGCGTTCCGTAATTTTCGGCACCGACCGCTTCATTCGTAAAGGGCCCGCCGCCTTTGCCCTGCTTGTCCTTTTCGTTCCGCGTAAGGTCGGGCGAAACCTCTTTCCAGGTGCGGCCCATATCGCTCGTCTTCAGAAGGACCTGGGCACCATGGTAATAGGTATTCGGCTCGTGCTTGCTCCAGATGATCGGAGCGTTCCAGTTGAAACGATACTTGATGTCCCTGGCGTCCATCCCGAGATATTGGTTCGGCGCGGCCATGATGTTGGTATCGGCCTTGGCCCTGACGTCGAGCACGCCGATCGTTCCCTGATAGCTGCCGCCGAGTACATATTTCGGGTCGTCGGGATCAAAGGCCAGAAACGCGCTTTCGCCGCCGGCGGACGACGTCCAACTGGCGGTCGAGATGCCGCCGCCGCCGAGTTCACGGCTCGCGATCGCGACCGAGGTATTATCCTGCTGTCCGCCATAGATGCGATATGGAAACTGATTGTCGACGTTGATCCGGTAAAACTGCGCCGTCGGCATGTTGCTCTGCGTGCTCCAGCTTTTGCCGCGGTTGAACGTCACCGCCGAGCCGCCGTCATTGGAGATGATGAAATTGTCCGGGTTGTTCGGGTTGATCCACAGGTCGTGATAATCACCGTGCGTGCCGGAGAGGTTCTCCCACGTCCGGCCGCCGTCGTTAGAACGCAATGCCGGAGCGCTGAGGACATAGATCGTATTCTCGCTCTTCGGGTCGACAAAAAGTTCGATGTAGTACCACGCCCGCTGGGTCAGGCGGTTGTCGTCGGACACCTGCCGCCAGCTTTTGCCGGCATCGGTCGAGACGAACAGGCCGCCCTGATCCTTATCGGAGTCGCTCTCGATCAACGCCCAGACCTTTTCGGGGTTCGAACGGCTGACGGCGATCGACATCTTGCCCATTTCCTCGGGCAGGCCTTCCTTGAGCTTTTCCCACGTCTCGCCGCGATCGACCGACTTGTAAAGGCCGCTGCCCGGGCCGCCGCTGATCACTTTCCACGGCAAACGGCCGTGTTCCCACATCGCGGCGTAGAGTATCCGAGGGTTGGTCATATCCATTGAAAGCTCGGCCGCACCCGTTTTGTCATCGACAAAGAGAACGTTCTTCCACGTCACGCCGCCGTCAACGGACTTGTAGATCCCGCGTTGCGTCGAACGGCTGTACAACGCGCCCTGTGCGGCGACGAATACGACGTTCGGGTCCTTTGGGTCGACGACGATACGCGAGATGTGCTGCGTTTCGTCAAGCCCCATCTTCTTCCACGTCTTGCCGGCGTCGGTCGAGCGGTAAACGCCGTCGCCGTGGTGGGTCATGACGCCGCGGACGGCGTGTTCGCCCATCCCGACATATACGACGTTCGGGTCGCTCTCGGCGACGGCGATGGCACCGACGGAACCGGTCTTGAAATAGCCGTCCGAGATGTTGCGCCAGCTGATCCCCATATCCTCGGTCTTCCAGAGCCCGCCGCCGGTCGTTCCCATGTAATAGGTCTTCGGGTCGCCGACGACGCCGGTCCCGGCATTGGACCGGCCGCCGCGAAACGGCCCGATCGAACGCCATTTGACGGGCTTGAGTTGTGCATTGAGGTCGTCGGAAGGGGCTTTGGCCGCCTGACCGAGGATGTTGCCGGCCAGCAGCACCATGATGAGTGCCAGGAAGGTATATTTACGCATGTTTAGGGCTCCGGTATGTCAGTGATTTACCGACGAAGATACACCAATTACCGGCGCGTTAACAAACGTATGTGTCGAAATAATGCGGTCACGCTCCGAATTGCTGCAGATGGTGGTCGAGGTGCTTGTACATCATATTCGACCATTGCGTTTTGTTGAGCACGCCAAACGAGTGCGACGCCTTGCCGTCAAACTCGGCCTCGCCGAGCTCCTGCGTACGCCGGATGTACTCGATCAGCCGCGTCCGCTCGCGTTCGAAGTCGCGTTCGTCGGCGATTATGAACTGCGGGGCCGTCGGGCTGCTCTTTCGCGGCGGTTTGTCACCGACGACGACCGGTTTGACCAGATATCTGATGATCAGGCTCATCGGGAACTTCGGCTTGGGGTGCTTGCCGGGTTCGTAGATCATCTCGTACGCGACGTTGCAGTGCCCGAGCATCCGCGCCACGTCCATCTTCCCCCACTGCCGCTGCGACGCCGGCGTCAAGGTATTGATCCGCTCAATTATCCCCTCAGAAACTTCCTTTTCGAATATATTTGGATATGCCATACCGTCTCTCTCCTTACGCTTTTTGCCGTATAATACCATAGACCACATAATGGAGGATCGAGTGAATACCCAAGAGGAAGGGCTCGACCCTAATAAAACTACGGCGGCTATGCCGCCATTCGGAGCGGAGGCGTAGCCGCAAGGAATTATAGGAGGTCTGCCATTAAAGCATAGGTTCTGGCACAAAGAACGTGACCGTGTTGAGGTAGGCCCGCAACCGTTCTGCTCGGCGAGGGGAAACCGCCATCGAAAAAGGCGTCACCGCGGGAGCCACCGCCCGCATGACCGACGACTGTCAGAAGGGAATTGCTAAGTTTTTGGAGAAGTGAGTAGTAAGATTGCTTTCGGCTGTTCACCAACGCCAAATACCAAAAGGTGTTTTGGATCACGCTATTTCATTGATCACGTAGTCGGTCGACCAATTCAGGATTCAAGCCACGTGTTTGTACCTGCACGTAATCGGTATACTCAAATTGTGGATCGCGCTTTTCATCAAATAAACTAACCAAGCGCACGCACTGGATAGTGCAGGTGTCTGTACACCACTTTTTTGTGTTGAATTCGCGATCAAAATCCTGTTTAGTATATTCCATGATTGGAATATCCAACATAGTATCTGCAGAAACGGGGTTATGGTGTGGAGCGCCGTTCTTACAAATACGGTGCTGAGAGCATAACTGCACACGCCCATGCTCGCAAATGTAAACATATCGAGCCCCTGCACGACACTCCCAAGGGCTTTCTTTCTTTTCTACAAGCTCATCCTGAAACCTACTTAGTTTCGCAAATGATAATGACTTTCCTGAAATCTTTTTGATTTGCTCGTAAATCTGAGCTTCTTCAGGTGTAAGCTCCTTTAATAAACCATCCTCGTCGTGAATAATTCCAACAGTACTCGAAAACCCCAATTGAAAGGCACGCCGCGTAATAGTAAGTGCATCTGAGGCTTTGTTGACTCCTCCACCAACAACGGAATTAAAATTTACGTTGAACTTTGCGAGTTGCTGTAGCATTCTAGGGATATTCTTACTTTCATAGAAGCTCAAACTTTTTTCGGAAACATCGTCCTTCTCTACATTATCAATACTTATCTGAAGATCTTGGAGACCAGACTCATTCAATCTCTTGATATTTTTCTCAGTGAGAGTATAGCCATTCGTAATTAAACCGGCCATTATCTTTTTGGAACGAATGTACCCTATGATGTCATATATACCGGTATGCAGCATCGGTTCACCGCCCGAGATCGTAATGTTTAACGTGCCCAGTTCGGCAAGCTTGTCGATCCAACCTTTCACTTCATTTAATGGGATCTCAGTTGAGTGCTTATCGTATTCATTGCAATAGGTGCAAGCGAGATTGCATCGCCGCATGGGCACGATTTGAGCAAGAACAATCTTTTCGGGTCTATATTTCCCTTTCCAAAGGAATATTGCGGTCGCCACACGATGTTTGCGCCCAAGGAATTCATAGACAGTAATAATTATTGCCCAAGCTTTAGCGAAAAATTTTCTCATACTGACCTCATTAAGAATTAGCCGCCGATGACTTATTGGACCAACTCTATCCGAATTAGTTTACGATGTCGTCCAAAATTTCTAATACAATCTCGAAATCGCCAAAATAATTCTGAACATGAGCAACACTAGCGACTGGGTGTCCGCCGTGAGCGAACTCATTTCGGGAATCAACAAGCGACTGCATTGAATCTTGTATTCGGATCCAATCCGCATGGGCCTTAACCCGAGTCTTGAACTCCGTACTCCAAACTTCATCGAAGTCCTTCAAGAGGCTACAGATATTCTTATAACTAGGATTTTTTGAACTTTCACGAACATACTTCCTAAGGTATCGCTTAATCTGGGCTTTGGACCGCCTCTCGACATAGTCGGTTACTATCGTCTTGAATGAAACTTCCACCGCCCCACAAGCTCGAACAATGCTGTATTTATTGAGGTAAGGGACGATATTACTCCCCATACCGAGTCCATCTACGAGCGTCTTGACTTGAACAAGCTCATCGCGGCATTCAATCAAAAGTGTTTCGACATCAGCGTTATTCATATTTCAGCCCGTAAAGGGTGCGTAGCGTCATCCCAATGCGATTGGCAATCCGGTCTTTGTTTGTCGTTCGGATTCGAATGAGGTCTTGAAACTCCTCACTTTCAAGCAGCTTCTGTCGCCTGCTTACTAGCGTTTTTGTCTGAACATTTACATTATTTGCTAAAGAAATTCCCGTGGCTATCATTAACGAGTCGAAAATGGTCGGATTGAACTTGCCTGTAAATTCTCCCGTTCGTTCGGATATATTTTGAAATGCCGTCGCACCAAACACCTCATATATTCTTTTAATTATCATCGTGAATTCCGTCTCGCGCTGTTTCAAAACATTAATGTCTTTCGACTCATCGCTTCCCATGAATTCACTCAAGAATTTCTTTAAAGAAATGGCTCCTTCATCATCCGGGTCCCAAATCACGCTTCCAACAGCCATGTAACGCAGGATGAATTCCATGTCCCGCATACGTGGGTCTGGTGTGGCAAGTCCAAATAGTGAACGCCATGTTGGATTTTCATTGAGTTTAATTAGAAGAGAGTTGAATGGGCCTTGGTATACACAGTTTCTAATTTCTTGTGGCAGTAATGTTTTGCCGGACGTGTTAATGCGCTCAAAGATCTGGAAAAAACTTGTATCGTCTTTTGGTTTTATTTGGACGAAAATAATTGCATGAATTGTCGTATTTCTAATCTTTTTTCGCTCATTTTCGTGAAGCTCAACGAATGCCTTTCCGCGCCAACGTCTGTTGACCTTTTTGCTCTTAGTCAGCCGAAATACTTTCCCATCAGTTCGGAATTTTCCGGCGATAAAATCGTTGACAGTCATGATTCTCTGATAACCATCGACGATGAGCATCGTATCAAGATTCTGATCTGGCTTCGCTAGAAAAATACTTGGAACCGGGAGACCGAGGAGTATAGAGTCAATGAAGCGACTCGCCTCCGCTTTCTCCCAGACATAATTGCGCTGCATCTCAGGCTTAATTATGTCGCCTTCACTATAGCGATCAACAATTTCACGGAAAGACAAATCTGCTCCCCAAGAGTTAATGTTGTACAAGGAATCGTCAGAATAATCGTCATCTTGTTCAGCGTCGATGACATCTATGTTTTTAAGTTCCGCTTCTTCTTTCATATAGCCTCAACAATCGCACTTAGACCTTCAACGAACGGGAAGAAGTTAGCAGCGGTAACGGTCGCCACCGCATAAAGTGCTTTCTATATCCTACCCCAAAATCACTTGGTCACGGCGTTGGCGGTTTCGGCTTTGCCTTCGGCGGAGCTTCGACATGGGCGGCGGAATTCCAGGCGGCTATGGCGCCGGGGTTTCCCGCGCAGAAGTTTGGGACCATGTGGCCGATGGTGCTTTTTAGGGCGATCATTTGGGCGAACTTATCGTTGAGTTCGGCGTTTTTGGCAATGCGGCTGCCGACGGCGGAGTCTTGTTGGCCGAAGGCGGCTTCGAAGGCGTCGCAGGCGGCGGTGACATCGACGACCCATGAACCCGGAGCTCCGTAGTCGATGAGCAAATTCTTATCTTCCACGCCGCCTGCGGCAAAGCTGCGGCCGGCGGCGAGCAGGGCCTGGTGCGACATGTTTGTGGTGTAGCGATAGCGGTCGCGGGTGCCGGGATGGTCGGGTTCGGCGGCACGTGCGGCGTCGCGGACCTTTTCCATAATGTCGAGCAGGTCGAGGCGTTCGGAGCCTTTGACATCAGTAGCGGAGAGGCCTTCGCCGACAAAAGCCTCGACTTCGCCGGAGAGAGTCTCGAGTTCGTCAACGAGCTCCGTGAATGTCGCGCATTTGGTCTCGAACATACTGCCGCCCGGAATGAGCGCAGCAAAATCTACGATCCACTGACGGCAACGCTGGCCTGCCTCAAGGTATCTGCGGTTTTTGTCGTTCATCGTGAGTTATGAACCTCCAATATTTAATGTTGACCGTGGAAAATCTGCGGTAGAACGATAATACGCCAGTTTCGGGTGATGTCAAGCATGAATTGGATCAGTGGTCGGTGGTCAGTGGCCGGTGGTAAGTAGGACGGAATGTTTGAAATTTGGTGGGGTATGAATGGAAATTGCCTGGTGGTCGATGGATATTGCTGCGGATTGGATTTAAGTAACTCCGCGGTCGTCGGAAGTGGCTAAGGAACAATTGTAAGTAGCTTGGCGGTCGATGAATATTGCCACGGGGTGAATTGAAGCAGCTACGCGGTCTTTGGTCGCGGCTACGGATCGATTGGAAGTGACTACGCGGTCATCTGATGATGTCCCGTGCTCGGTCTCTGAGTTGCATGTAACGCCTTTACCGACGTTTGGGGCTTCTGCACAAGAACCCGATCGCTATCGCTCGCGGTTCTGACATTTACTTCTCCCAATCGTCGGTGTGGAAAGTTCCCTCTTTGTCGATCCGCTGGTACGTGTGGGCTCCGAAATAGTCGCGTTGGGCCTGGATCAGGTTCGCCGGCAGGCGTTTTGCCCGGAAAGCGTCGAGATACGACAGCGCCGACGCAAAGCACATCGCCGGAATGCCGTGCCCGACGGCCGATGAGACCATTTTCCTCATAGCGATCGAGCCGGCCGCGACCGAGCTTGCTATTTCGGCATCGAGCAGGAGGTTTTCGAGCGTCGGCTGGGCGGAATACGCGGCCGTGATGGTGCTCAACTGTGCCGAGCGGATGATGCACCCGCCACGCCAGATGCGTGCGATCGACGCCGGGTCGAGGCCAAATCCCTTTTCGGCCGACGCCCGACGGGATGCTCAACGAAACTCCCTTGCGCTTCGACGACGAATTCGTCCGCCACAAGATCCTCGACATCATCGGCGACTTCGCCCTGCTCGGCATGCACATCGAAGGCAAGATCACCGCCGAAAAAAGCGGCCACAGCGTACACGCTTCCCATATGAGCAAGCTCCTTAAAGCAGAGCGCGCTTGGAAGATCGTTGAAAGCGGATCGTGAAACCTTTACTTCCTGACCCGCTCCGCGATCACACGGTTGAATTTGGCGGCTTCTTCCTCGAGGGGTTCGTGGCCGGACTTTTCGAACCAAATGATCTCTTTTTTTGGAGCTTTCAGTTTCTTGGCAAAACTGAGTGTGAGGCTCGTCGGCAGGTTCCAATCGTGCCTGCCCATCAAAAAATAAACCGGAACTTTTACTTCGCGAAGCGTTGTAAAATCCGATTCGAACAGATCTTTCTCTAATCGATACGCTGAATATGTGAACGCCGCGAACCAGTCGTAGTCTTTGTAATCTTCGTATTTAGTCTCCGCCTTCGCTATCTCAACCTCCGACTCTTTGCGGTACACGGCACCACCATATTTGCTTAGCAGCTCGTACTGTTTTAGAAAGCAATCTATCTCACGCTCGCAAACGCCCTTGTCGCCTTCCTCGATCTGCTTGAGCGTCTTCAATGCCTCTTTATCACCTTTAAGGGTAGCTTGTTTCGTGATCCAGTCTCTCGAGATCTTGATGCTCTGGCGAAGGCTAATGATCTGAGTGATTCCAAAATACGCGGCGTAATCCTCCGGATACTTTTCTACAAGTTTCAGCCCGACAATACTGCCCGACGAAAAACCCGCGAGATATATCTTGTTCTTTTTGAACTTCGCTTTTAGGATCTGCGTAAGCTGATGAGCGTCTTTGACGATCTGATCTAGACTTAGATTCTTAGGTTCGGGCGTCTTCATGAACGACTTACCGGTACCCGAGTTTTCCCAGGCGACGAGCGTCATTGACTTAGTCAGATCAGCATTGAAATATCGCAAATGAGGTGTCTGAGTCCAGCCCGGCCCTCCGTGGAGAAAGAGTAACACCGGGTTTCTATCCGATACGCCGGTGATCTCGACATATTGAAGTTCTCCGCCGAGGTCGATAAACGATCGCTCGTTAATACCACTTCCTCCCTGACTTGAGGCGATCGATGTGGTTAAGGCCACTACGAGGATCAACAATAGATTTCGTAAGAAATAGTTACACATATTCAGATATCTCCCGTTCACAGTCTACTTTTCCCAATCCGGTGTATGAAATATCCCTTCCATATCGGTCCGCTGATACGTGTGTGCCCCAAAAAAATCGCGTTGGGCCTGGATGAGGTTGGCGGGCAGACGCTCGGTGCGGAAGGCGTCGAAATAGGCGAGTGCCGATGAGAAACAGGCGGCGGGCGTGCCGGATTCGTTGAAGGCGACGACCGCTTTTCGGAGAGAGCCGGAACGAGTGTTCAGGATGCTGGAAAAGGCTTTGTCCAGAAGCAGGCTTTCGAGATCCGGTTGGGCGGAATAGGCTTTGCGGATACCTTCGAGCAGCTGCGAACGGATAATGCATCCGCCGCGCCAGATCCGGGCGATCTCAGCCAGATCGAGTCCGAAGCTCTTTTCAACAGACGCCGCCTGCAAAAGCGACATTCCCTGAGCATAGGTGAGGATGAACGCACAGAACAACGCATCTTTTAGTTCGCTGACGGAAGTTCTCGATCGGCCCGCGTCGGATGACGTTCGCATGCCCTGATACTCGCCCGAGATCTTTATCCTCGCCGCCTTTCGTGCCGAGATCTGACGCATCGTGACCGCGCTGTCGATCGTCGGGATCGGAACGCCGAGATCCATCGCGGCCTGCGACGTCCATTTGCCCGTACCTTTCTGCCCGGCCGTGTCGAGTATCTCATCGACCAGATGCCGGCCGGTGTCGG
>CALDGX010000179.1 GCA_937941715.1 uncultured Chloracidobacterium sp.
GCCAAACCGCAGGAAACGCCGCCGCCCGCCAAACAGGCCGCTGCCGATGATGCACCGACCGTTACCAAACACTCGGTCCGAGTCGGCTCTAAGCAGCTGAATTACACGGTCACGACCGGTTTTATGCCGCTCAAGAATGCGGTCACCGGCGACACCGAAGCAC
Organism: uncultured Chloracidobacterium sp.; assembly: GCA_937941715.1. Classification (GTDB taxonomy): domain Bacteria; phylum Acidobacteriota; class Blastocatellia; order Pyrinomonadales; family Pyrinomonadaceae; genus OLB17. The sequence goes on from CALDGX010000179.1 coordinate 164, forward strand.
GCATTTTCTTTATGGCGTACACGCTCGACAACGCCCCGGCCGGCCGGCCGCTGATGTTCTCGTTCAACGGCGGGCCCGGCTCGGCCAGCGTCTGGCTCCATCTCGGCACCATCGGCCCGCGTCGGGTCAGGATGCTCGACGACGGAATGATGCCGCCGCCGCCCTACGAGCTTGAGGACAATCAGCAGACATGGCTGACCGACACCGATCTGGTCTTTATCGACCCCGTCGGGACCGGTTATTCGCGGGCGGCCAAGCCGGAACTTGCGAGCAAATATTTCGGCGTCGAGGGCGACATCGCGTCGGTCGGCGAGTTTATCAGGCTTTATCTCGGCCGTAACGAAAGGTGGATGTCGCCGCTCTTTCTCGTCGGCGAATCATACGGCACGACGCGGGCGTCGGGGCTGTCAAACTACCTCTTCGATAAAGGCATCGCCCTCAACGGCATCCTGCTTATCTCGACGGTAATGAACTTTCAGACCATCAGGTTCGCCGACAATAACGACCTGCCGCTCGTGCTGATCCTGCCGTCGTACACGGCGACGGCGTGGTATCACAAGCGTCTTTCGCCGGCGATGCAGTCGCGGTCGATCGAGCAGGTCACACAGGAAGCGCGGCAGTTTGCCGCCAATGAATATATGCCCGCGATGCTCCGGATCGACAGCCTTTCGGCCGCCGAGCGTGCGTCACTTGCCGAAAAGTTCAGTTCCCTCACCGGCCTCAGCCGCGAGTTTGTCGAACGCGCCAATTTCCGCGTCGATCTCGGTAAATTCCAAAAGGAACTGCTACGCAGCGAGCGCCGCACCGCCGGGCGCCTCGACAGCCGCTTTAAGGGTATCGACCGCGATGCCGCCGGCGACACGCCCGACACCGACCCGAGCATGAACGCCATCCGCCCGCCGTACACGGCCGCGTTCAACGCATATGTCCGCGGCGAACTCGGCTTTAAGACCGACACCGAATACTTCATCCTCGGCGGCGGCATATCGAGCCCGTGGAACTGGAATGTCGCGAACGGTTACGCCGACACCAGCATTACGATGAAGGACGCGATGGCCAAAAATCCGTATATGCGTATCTTTATGGCCCAGGGCTATTACGACATGGCGACGCCGTTCTACGCCGCCGAATACACGTTATCGGCGATGAATCTCGACCCTACGCTGCGCAGGAATGTCAGTATCGCCTATTATGAATCGGGCCATATGATGTACATTGAAAAGAATTCGCTGGCCAAGCTCAAGGCCGACGCGGCCGCATTTATCGCCAATTCACTGCGAAAGTAGCTGTGTGAATTTTGCGGCGAACCATTTTGGCGGAAACGGGCTCAAATGCCCGTCGGTATCAAACTAAAACTGGAGAAGATCGATCAAATGAAGTCACTTTTACGCTTCGCGGCCATCGCCGCCGTTGTCCTGACCGTCGGTATGACGACAATTTTCGCCCAGAGGGCCAAACCGAAAACGGCCGAACCGAAAGCACCCGATTACTCGATCGGGGCTCTAAAGGTGTTGAGCTACAGTTCGACCAGCGGTAAGCTCGAAGATGTATTCCCCGAGGGCGGCGAGCCCCGCAGTTTCTTTAACGACCTCGACACATCTTTGTTCATTTGGGTGTTCGTCAACGGCGAAAAAGGCACCTTCGAGGCCGGCCGCATGGCAAATGTGGTCGTAACCGAGGGCAAAAAGGTGGTCGCAACCCGAAACGTCCAGATCGGCATTCCGAATGACGACGGATTGTATATCGTGCCGGTCTTTGTTTACGGTCCGCTCTGCGACGAAGTCAAGATCACGGCCAAGCTGACCGGACAAAAGACGGCATCGTTGAAAACGGTCAAAGTCCCGTTCCTCTGCGGCGAATAAGAGAATTATCGCCCGCGAAACACGCCAAAAGCTCGAAAGGGGATTTTCATTCCCCGATCGCGATCGGTCGGTAGTCGATACTTAGCCGCAGATAACGCAGTGGAAGCAGATGAAGCAGATAACGCAGATGAAGTTGATCTATCCGCTTTATCTGCGTCATCTGCGGTTAAGACCACCGTCCGGCAGCGAACTCAGGACCTATCAGACATCGTCTTTTTTTCGTCAGTTTAGTGTTTTTCGTGGGCAGATGTCTTAATGCGTCGTATCTCCGGATATGAGGTTTACGGCGTGCCGCAGCACCGGCCTGATCACCTCAAAACACTCCTCGACGCCCTTCGGCGAGCCCGGCATATTGACGATCAGCGTCCCGCCGCGAATGCCGCAGACCCCGCGTGAGAGCATCGCCATCGGGTGCTTTGACGCCGTTTCGCGACGCATCGCCTCGGCCATGCCGGGAGCTTCGCGTTCGATCACGGCCCGTGTCGCCTCCGGCGTATTGTCACGCGGCCCAAAGCCCGTTCCGCCCGTAGTGACTATCAAATTGATGCCGCCGCGTCCGGCCAGGCCGATAAGCGTGTCACGAAGCCCGTCGCGGTCGTCCGTGACGATCACCCGCTCAACGATCTCAGCCCCGATCGACGTGAGCAATTCCG
>CALDGX010000180.1 GCA_937941715.1 uncultured Chloracidobacterium sp.
ATTGTCGCGACCGGTAGTGAAATATATCGAGGAAACTTGCCGGATGGGGCGAAAGAACATCATTGACCCACAATTGAAAGTTAGGCTAAAGTTGAGTCATTTTAGGAGAGATAGATATCTGAACATTATGACTGATCGTACCGCGCGTGTTTTGCTTTGGATCGTCTTCGCATGCGTCTTTGTAATTAATGCATCTGCTCAGTCGAGGGACGAGTGGTGCCCGAAGGTTGCAAAGGAACTCGCAAAGGCGAGAGGCGAATCATCGCCTGAAAAACGAACAAAAGCGTTGGAAAATGTTCTGAGCTACATCAGCCGCAACCAGTGGTCCAACGTGCTTTGCTCCCGCGGGGCCAAATCATACATTCTCAGCGAGATCGGGAAACTGGATGACGCCTTTGCGATCGCTTACGAGGATTCGGAAACCAACTATCCGCGAGGCGACCGCGAGGTGATAGATGCTTTTCGGTTGATGTATCCTGTCGCTCTCAAATATATGAGGGCCCAGATCGATAAAAAAGAGTGGATCAATGCGGGCAAAGGGTCACTTACGGCAACAGCCCTAACTACCGAGGGAAGCTCTGAAAGGAGAGAGGTTGATGAAGCACGCGGAGATATGTTCGTTGCCACTGACTATCCCGAGAAGGCGATCAAGGCGTACGAGCTCGCGGGTGCGACCGGCAAACTTCAGGAACTGAAAAACAAAAGATCTCAAAAAGAATCCGCCGAGGAAAACGCAACGCTTCCCGATGGCAGCCCGGATTACAACCGTCGTTTTATGTTCTACAGCCGGAAAATAGAAGAACTCCGCAAGAACAAGAAATTCGAAGACGCGATCGTTTACCAGGAAAAACGGCTGCAGCTACACGGCAACGAAAAATACGCTGATGCTTATTACATCAGCCGCGCACAGGACTATCGTTCGATAGCGCAGCGTGATAATTCGCCTGCAGCTGCTAATTCGTGTCTCAGCGATATCAAAAAGGCGCGTTCGCTGCCGGAGTTTAACAGAGCTGAAACAGATTCGGGCGAGATCGCGGCAGATTGTTATGCCGTTGCCGGCCAGTTCCAAACAGCTTATGACGAAATGGTCACGGTCGCATTCAAACTCTCTGATACCTGGTGGGAAACCGATGCCAAGGGCGACATAGTTGCCCGCTACGCGAACATAGTCCAAAGGGCCAAGGCGGCAGGAAGGAACATAACCCGTAACGCGGCATTTGAAACCGGAGTCAAAACTGGCGTATTGGCCGAGTGGGAGCAGCGGTTGGCAAAGCTTGCTGCCGATCCAAAGGCGACCAGCGGGGATATCTATATCCACGATCCGTATATCAGCTATTTCGATACGGCGGCTTACATCTTGCAGATCGATCCCGATAACGCGGCGGCAAACCGTGCACTGCGTGAGATCTACGGGTTCTTTGAAACCAAGCCAAGCTTTGCGCCACCCGAAAAGTTTCGCCAATTCTTAATTCAGTGGAAGAATGACGGTTATCTTTTGACCAGCTACTACAGGGACATCGGGCAGTACTTCGGTATGGCGAATGCCACGATCAGCAACGCCACACAAGCCGCCCAGATGTGGGAAAACGAGACGGCTAAACGCCAGCTTACAGGCACTGTGGCCTATTGCGGGAAGGCTCTCGAAAATGCGACTTTCTTTGAAAATATCGCAAAGGGATTTTCGGATCCGACGGTCGTGCCGCCATCGGTTTATGACATGATATCGGGCCTGCGGAAAAGCCTACCGGCCATAAAAAGAAACGCCGGCAGCTGCATCGACAACGCGATAAAGACCAGGACCAAAGCTCCATAACGTTTCTTTCGCGTTCACACTCATTCTCCGGTCGCGGTGCGAGATTATTTATCGGAGGCCGAAAATGCACGTGCCTTTGGCATGAGCGAGAAGGCCGCTGAGTTCAAACCGGCCGGGTCCGAGATCTACCACGGCACCTTTCTTGACGCGGCAAAAGAGCAATACTAGTCATCTCTGCAGTTTAATAAGTATGGAATCCGAAATATTTGAGGGCGTTGATTTTGCGCAGAACCTGCCACCGGAAAGCGAATACCAGGACTGCACGTTCAGGAACTGCAACTTTTCCAGTATCGATCTTTCGGGAATTCGGTTTATCGATTGCGAGTTTATTGACTGTAACCTGAGCCTGGCAAAAATGATCGATACGGTTTGGCGTGATGTGATCTTTAGGGATTGTAAAATGTTGGGAATGAGTTTTGACGTTTCCAACCGGTTTGGATTGGCATTTTCCTTTGATGGCTGTTCGTTAGATCATTCTTCATTTCACAACACGAAAATTAAAAACACGGTCTTCAAAAATACGCATTTGAAGGAGGTTGATTTTTCGCAGAGCGATCTAACCGGCGTGATCTTTGACAACTGCGATCTGAAGAACGCTGCCTTTGACCAAACCATACTTGAAAAAGCGGACTTTCGGACCGCTTTTAACTACTCCATCGACCCGGACAACAATAAGATCAAAAAAGCGAAGTTTTCGATCTCGGGGTTAACCGGGCTTTTAGAAAAGTACAATATCGAGATCGAAAAATGACACCACGATTCGAAGTATCTTGTGAAAAAAAGCTGATCGGTAATAAGCTGACGATGAGTCTGGCACGATATAACGTCGGCGACCTGTGGCGAACGTTCTTACCGCGAAGAAAAGAAATAACCAACGGTCTGACAAACGAATTGATATCGATGGTGATCTATCCACCGGGGTATTTTGCTAAATTCGATCCGTCAAACGAGTTTGAAAGATGGGCTGCCGTCGAAGTTTCGGACCTTGTGAACATCCCCGAAAACATGGAGACGTTCATCTTAGAAAGCGGACTTTACGCAGTTTTTGATTACAAAGGCTCAGACGCAAACTCGTTTTTTACGCATATCTTTACCGTTTGGCTGCCAGACTCGGGATATCAACTTGATGACAGGCCCCACTTTGAAGTTTTGGGCGCAAAGTACATAAATGGCGACCCAAATTCGGAAGAAGAAATATGGATCCCGGTCAAACCCAAATAGTGATAGGGTCGTCACCGCCGGCATGACCGCGAGTTCGGTTGAGTTCAAATCTGTCGGCCCCGAGGGTGCGACCGGCGGCGGATATAGTCGATGTACGACCTTCGAAAGCACGCCGCTTTTTGCCCGGCGTGCTGCCGATCAGTATTAAATAGACATGACAAAGAGCTTTTCATTTATTGCCGCGGTACTTGCCGTGTGTCTGCTGTCCGTCACGGCGGTCAATGCCCAGAAAGTGCGGCCGACGCCGAAACC
>CALDGX010000181.1 GCA_937941715.1 uncultured Chloracidobacterium sp.
TAGGTCAAATAGTCGTGAATTGGACAACCGTTTCCCTATCTGGTTTTGGAATAGAAGAATTTGTGGAGGCCGGTCGCATTAGTAAGTCGTTTTGGGCAAGGACGGTAATATATTTACCAAACACCATTTTATTTTTGGCTTTGTCGTTTTTGTGGCTTCCTATAATGGCGGATTGGTTAAAGTTACCTCCCGAAGCACAAAATCTCGTTTTAGCGCATTTTGTCACCCTCTCACTGTGGATGCATGTCCAATACGCATTACAGGCGGCTAAACTCGCTTCAATGCAATCGATATTGTTGGCAATCGAACGGATAATTATTTTTGCGGGACTGGTTTTGCTCGGTGTTAGTGGGCGATTGGATTTTGTGACTGCGACTTGGATGTTCATTGGATCTCCGTTGATAGTAATGTTCGTTGGTCTATTTCTAATTCGAAATTATGTCTCCTGGAGGGTGGAGATTGACGGACCGTGGTTACGGCGAATGCTCCGGTTTTCGTTTCCGTTAATACCATATTGGTTAATTGGTTATTTTGCTACAAATTTTCTCGACTCCATTTTTATATCGCAATATATGTCAAAGACCGATCTTGGCGTGTATTCAGTTGCTTATCAGATAAACGGTATCATGATGCAGCTGCCCGTACTTGCGGGGACGCTTATGATGCCGCTATTTGTAACGATGAATTCGAATCGACAAGAGGCCACGGTGGAAAGGTTTCTTGTATTTGCCTTGCCAATTCTGATTCTTGGGTGGGGGTTGCTGTGTCTGGTCTCAGCAATTGGAATTTCTTGGACGCTTCCTATGGTATTCGGGAGCGGATTTGTTCATTCCGGCGAGTTGCTATTGATTATCGCCATCAGTTCGATCGTAAATGGGCCGGTGCTTATTGGCTTTGGACCTTTCATAAATTCGAAATCGGCAAGCTTTATAGCTCTATCACTCGCGGTGGCATTGGGCCTTGTAAATGTGACGGCAAATATTGTTTTAATTCCAAAGTATGGTTTAGAAGGATGTGCCATCGCGACATCGCTTGCCTATTTTGCGAGTTTGGTCACGATTTTGATTATCGTTCGGTATAGGTACCCAGTTCAACAAGAATGGACGCTGCAGGCAGTCATTCCTGGGGTAAGCGGGCTTGTATTGGCTTGGTGGTTCTCTAGCCCGATTGTAGGAGTCTTTGTAGGTATTGCATTCACCTTGTTGGTAGGGGGGCTTTATTTAAGGCGATTGCGAATAGGGCTTGAGTTTCTACTTAGTTACCGGGACTGGTGGCACAAGCGCAGAGTAGTCTGAGTTGATTAGATTGCCGCAATTGTTTTTATGAAGAGATTGTAAGTGAGTAGCCGTAGATAACTAGTTTGTCGTTATGAAATCAAAATACGAATTGGAAATTGGCTTTCGAACTCGAATTCTGAATCAGTTCCGCCGATTTTTCAAATTAGGCGTGATCGAGCAAATGCTCATTAGACTAGCGGACGGGCGTCCTAGCACAAGTCCGTTCGTAAAATTGATACCGCCAAATTATCTTTATCGTGAAGGGTCTCGGCGATTAGTCGAACGCGAAGGAATTAATTACGAGCTCGATATTAGCGACTATGTTGATCATTCGATATATTTTGGCATTGAAGACAGATCCGTCAATCGTCTGTACCAGCTTTTGGGTGATCAGAATACTATCTTAGATGTTGGTGCTAATGTTGGAAGCATACTCTTGAACATTGCAAAGCTATGCCAAACGGCGAAAATCGTCGGATTTGAACCCGATCCGCGCAACTTTCAAAGAGCCACAAACAATATTAGGCTTAATACGGCTTTGAATGTGTGTGTAGTTAACAAGGGGCTCGGTCTGAAATCCGAGACAGTAAAACTCTATCACGTAAATAACAAGAACGCCGGAATGAATCGAATACTGAACGATTCGGTCGCAATGACTTCGTCTTCGGTCCTCGATTATGACGAAATTCAGATTGTGCGTCTTGATGATTTCATTCGTGAAGAGGGACTAACTAATATTGATTTGATTAAGATTGATGTCGAAGGCTATGAACTGAATGTTCTAATGGGGGCTGAAGATACGTTGAAACGACACCGTCCCACACTGTTCATTGAGCTTGATGATGACAATTTACGTGCCCAAGGGCAGTCAGCAAGAGAATTGGTAAATTTCATTAGCTGTCTCGGGTACGATATGAGACGAGCGGACGACAATGCCGTCATTAATGAAGAGACAGACTTTACCCGCTGCCATTTTGACCTTGTCGGTCGTCATAACAGTCATTAGGAGTCGATTGGAATTGTTTTGAGATCACTCTGAATAAGCTCAATGAAGAAGAGCATTCTCCATATAATACCTTCACTTATGAATGGTGGGGCGGAAAGGTTGCTGGTCGATGTAATCAGTAGAACCTCTGCAGTCGGATTTAAGCATTCCGTTTGCGTCCTTCGGGATCCAGGTGTTTACGGGAAAGAGATTGTTGATAGTGGACATCAGTTGTTTTCTCTTGCTTTGACGGGAAAGCGGCCCTGGTTTGTCGCTGCACGTCGCATAGCGAGGATATCAAAAGAAACGAGAGCGGATCTTTTGGTTTCGTGGCTATTCGACGCGTCGATTTCGGCCCGGCTTTCAATATTGAACGGAAATCGATTGCCGCTACTGACAACGCTTCATTCGACGGATTATGATCCTCGGACAATTGAAGCGGGCAAATGGCCACCGGCTAAGGTTGAGATTCGTCGACAGATTGACCGAATCACAATGAGATTGACGAATCCTCATTTTGTTGCTTGCTCAAATAGCGTTGCTGAGTCGTACAAACTTCGTCTTGGTGTGGCTCAACAGCGAGTCTCTGTCATTCACAATTTTGTCGACAGTTCTGAATTTGATCCGACGCTAGAAGCGAACGAGCAACTTCGGGAGAGTATGAAGATTCCTCAAGGAGCTTTCTTGTTCGTGAACGTGGGCAGATTGGATGTACAAAAAGGGCAGGCAAAACTAATCAAAGCATTTTCGTCGATTGCGACCTTTGCGAAAGACGCATGTCTATTGATAGTCGGCGATGGTCCGGAGGAGGCTACTTTGCGGGAACTTGCGAGAGATCTGCGGCTTGAAGATCGCGTGATTTTGGCGGGTCGTCGCGATGATATTGCAGCCTGTCTTTCGGCAGCGGACGTATTTGTGTTCCCGTCGCTTGTGGAGGGTTTTGGAATCGCTCTGATTGAAGCGATGATAATGCGAGTGCCGTGCATAACGTCGAATCTGGCTGTCTTTGACGAAATCGTTGAAGATGAAGTGTCAGCATTGTTAGTTCGAGACACTTCGGAAAGTGCATTAGCCGATCAAATGAAGCGAATTTACCTTGACTCATCCCTAAGAGCCTCGATTGCAATGGGAGGCTATAACCGAGCAAAGAACCAATTTAGTAGTGAGGTTATAGTTCCGAAATGGAACAAATTGTTTTTGGAAGTTTCCCGTTAATAGTCATTAGCTTATAACCTATCAAATGCATGATTCTATTAATTCTATTAATTTGAATCCATCTGATTAGATATCTCATTTATGAATTTACAAAAAAAGCCGATTTATGTCCTTGGGGTCAGTGGGCGTCACGGTGCTGCGTCGACCGGTGATGCACATCACCCGGCTGCGGCACTCATCAAGGATGGCGAAATCATCGCTGCTGCGAGCGAAGAGCGTTTTGTTCGGGTCAAATATGCGATCGGGTTATTTCCGTATTATGCAGCCAAGTTTTGTCTTGATACTGCCGGAATAGAACTTGATGAAGTTGATGCAATCGCTTGGTCGAACAATCCGTATCTTGCCACTGAACGCTGGCTAGGATCGGGAAACTCGCTCGTAAAACGTGCGGCCTACGGATTCGCAAGAATGGTAAACGGCTCGCCCGAGTGGATTCGAAAAGGGCTCAGCTTGATGGACGCGTCATTGAAACCATGGGAAGACGAAGCGGCAGAAAAGTCGAGTTTTCATGTCAAATTTCAGACAGATATCGAGAACGTTCCGTTTTTTTGTATAGACCACCATCGATCCCATGCGGCGTCCGCCTATTATGCGAGCGGATTTGACGAAGCGACCGTTGTGACTTGGGATGGTAGCGGTGACGGGTTGTGCGCGACTATTTCGCATGGAAAGGATGGTGTGCTGACAACACTTGAAGAAAGATCTGACTTTTCGATCGGAGAAGTCTATTGGGCGGTGCACAAATATCTTCAATTGAGTGACGAAGGTTCGCTTATGGGTTTAGCTGGCTATGGTAACCCGGCTGGAACATTCGACAAATATGTGAATACAGGAACGCTCGAGATGGACCTGACCAAGATTAGCCGCCCGGCAATTGGCTATGGGGTCGGATATTGTGCGGAGTTGACCCGATGGTTGGGAAATCCCCGGGTCGAACATGGTGAGATAGATGATAGGCATAAAACAATCGCCGCCGACCTGCAGAAGCTCGTTGAGGGCTTGGGGTTTACTTATCTTAAACGGGCGTTGGACATGACCGGATGCCGAGATGTTGTTTTTGCGGGCGGCGTCGCCCTTAACGCCACGATGAACGGCAAATTTGCTCGGTCAGGATTGGTTGACCGGTTATTTATTCAGCCTGAGGCCGGAGATTCCGGCGGTGCGTTGGGTGCGGCATATATGGGCCATGTCCAGCTTGGGCACACACTAAAGCCAAAGGCCATGGAACACGCATATTGGGGGACCGGGTTTACTGATGACGAGATCCAAAAGGCTCTGGATATAGTAAAAGTAAAGTACACAAAGTACGAGTCCGCCCAGATCGCTGAGCGTGTCGCTGAAATGCTGGCTGGCCAGAAGATCGTCGGTTGGTTTCAAGGCAGAGGTGAATGGGGCCCCCGTGCACTCGGCGCACGGTCGATCCTAGGAGATCCGCGGGACCGCGAAATGCTCTATAAGGTAAATGCGGCAGTTAAGTACCGTGACGGTTGGCGGCCGTTTGCCCCGTCTATGCTGGAGGAGGTCGCGGACGAGTATCTTGAAGGGGCGACTTACGCACCTTTCATGATAATGACCTTTCCCGTAAAGGAAGAAAAGCGACACTTGATCCCGGCGGTCGTGCATGTTGACGGGACGACTCGACCACAAATGGTACGCCGCTCAGTGAACCCGCTCTATTACGAGATGATAAAAGCGTTTGGTGACAAAACGGGCGTTCCGGTTGTCATGAATACGTCGTTTAACCTAAAAGGTGAGCCCGTGGTCAACTCGCCTCGCGATGCCGTTCGAACGTTTTATAGCTCAGGGTTAGACGCACTGGCTATCGGGAATTTCATTCTTGAAAAATGAAAGGCGAGTAAATAGCGGTCTAGGCACTATGCACAGAGCTAATTTCCATACGGTTGAAAACCTTCCGAAGGAGGAGCTTTCGATTGCCACGGTACGTAATTGCGTGCTAACGCGATCAATGCTAGTGGTAACGGCCCGTGGCGTTCACCCTTCGTGCAGGTTTGAAAATGTGCCAACGCGGACATCGCTAAAGTGGCAGATCGCGGGCGCGGCGTCACTTCTTAAGAATGGAGCTGTTCGAAATGTCGAACCCGGCGAATACTACTTTCCGTTTAACCCGTGGTCAAACAACTATTTTCATTGGCTAACGGAGATCGTGCCAAAGTTCTTTCTGTTTGAGAGGGAACTTAGGTCAGGTACCATAATGATACCTGAGACGATAGGTCAATTTGCCTACGATTTTCTTGAGATGTTCGGGTTTAACAATTTCAGACGATTTAGCCGAAATACTTTTTTTAGTGAACTTAGAGTTATAACAAATCCAAATACGAATCACTACAATTTAGAGCATTTGGAAATCGTCCGGAGTCGAATGGTCGAAAATGTTCCATCGATTTCGAATGCAGGCAGACAGATTTATGTTAGTCGGTCAGGTGCTCGTTCGCGCAAAGTATCAAATGAAGATGTTGTTATCAGTTCACTTGAAAAATTAGGATTCGATATAGTTTGGCCTGAGAATATGTCTCTTCGAGAACAGGTTGAAGTGTTTGGAAACTGCGGACACCTGGTCTCAGTACATGGTGCGGCACTAGCCAATGTACTTTTCATGCCGCCGAATACGCGGTTAACAGAGCTATATCCCAATATTGATACCAATCATCGTGAGTTCAGTGCATGTTATCGACGACTTTGTAGTGTTCTCAACATTCGGCATCATTTCGTGTTTTGCAGCAGGCGAGATGAATCAAGTGGTCTAAGTTTAGACCAGGATGATCTTGTTGTGGATATGGAAGATCTTTCCTTAAGAGTGCGAGCGATAAAGTAAGCTGAACATATGATTAACAGACTGAAATTTCTGATAATGGGCAGAAAAAAACTACAGTGGTTTTTTGATCGACTTTTCCGAATTGGTCTTAGGGGTATGCACTATGGAAATGGGGCATTTGTAACGCGGAGCGGTGAATTGTGCCTAATTCGAAAGCTGTCGGATCTAGTCGGAAAGAAGTCAAGTATTTTAGTCTTTGATGTTGGCTCGAACGATGGAGAATACGCGCGAAACTTCATTGAAAATTATCAAGGTAGTTTTCAAATGCACTGCTTCGAGCCATCACGAGTTGCTTTCAAGCGACTCAAGGAATTATTGGCCGATCGATCGAACATAATATTAAATAACATTGGGCTCGGGTCCGAACTCTCAGAGGAACTTTTATACTTTGAGAAAGAAGGCTCAACGATAGCATCACTTTATAAACTTGATCACGTAGGATTATATGCCAGCCTTGACCTATCTGAAAAAGTACAGATTCATACTTTGGACGAGTATTGTAAAGTGAATAATGTCGATGAGATAGATTTCCTGAAGATTGACGTCGAGGGACATGAGGTTGGCGTTCTCTTAGGGGCAGCGAAAATGATCGATAAAGGTAAGGTTCGCGCAATTCAGTTTGAGATCGGTCCTGGGAGCCTTTATTCGCAAGCATATTTGAGGCGATTCATTGAGTTGCTACCAGATTTTAAGATTTATAGAGTCCTTCAAGACGGGCTTCAGGAAATAATTTACGAAGAGATGTATGAGATATTTCTCACTACCAATTACTTGGCATTGAGACACCCATCGAAAAAGTGATCAAAATAAACGGTGGACCACTAAACTCCAGATTTGATATTTAGTGAGACTTTTTCGACACATGTTATTGGGAACCGATCGAGTTGTTGTTGGAAAGAACATTCCAAAGACGAATTGGATGTCAGCATACATCGGTCAAATTGTACATGACCAGAACTCTGTATATTTGCTATTTCGGACTTCGCGAGCCCCTTGTTCAAACACAAGTGCTTCCTTATTTGCGGGAAATTCGAAAAGCCGGGATCGAAATCAGTTTGTTGACCTTCGAACCCAAAGACGGTCGAAATTCAAACAAGGAAAGGGCGGATCGATCAACTGAATTCGAAAAGATCAGAAATGAACTTGAGCTTGAAGGGATCGAGTGGAATTGGCTGACTTATCACAAGAGGTTCAGCGTTGCGGCAACCGCCTATGATATTCTTGCCGGAACCTTTTTTGTTTGGAATAAGCTAAGACGTGAACACATTGACGTTCTCCACGGTCGAGTACATGTGCCTACATTGATGGGGGCGATTGCTCGAAAGTTCTCGTCACAGAAACCTAAATTATTATTCGATATTCGTGGCTTTTTTCCGGAGGAATATACCGATGCCGGTCGTTGGCGTGATAATGGATGGCTTTATCGGTTAGCAAAACGGGTTGAGAGATGGCTTTATAGTGTGTCTGATGGATTCGTTGTACTGACCGAAACGGCAAGAAATGTTCTCTTTCCTGAAAGCTTTAGAACCGGATTCGATAAAGCTGGACGCCCCGTCGAAGTGATACCATGCTGTATAGACGAGTCTCGGTTTGGCCAGATTTCACAAAGTAGCCAGCAAAAGATTCGTTCCGACCTTGAATTGACTAATCGATTCGTGATAGTTCACACAGGTTCGATCGGTGGTTTGTACCTAACAAACGAAATTGCAGTTTTGCTAGGGAAATGGCGACGTCTTCGCCGCGACACATTTGCTCTTTTTTTGACCCAAAGCGATCCGAAGATAATCGCCCATTTGCTGGAACGCGAAGGATTTGGAAAGGGTGATTTTCTGATAACAAAGGTGCATCCAGGCAAAGTTCCCAACTATCTGGCGGTTTCACATGTTGGGATTTCGTTGGTAAAGGCTGGGTATGCGACTATTTCACGCTCGCCAACAAAGCTACCTGAGTATCTCGCCGTCGGCCTGCCTGTGGTTTCGAATGCGGGTGTGGGGGACGTCGATGAACAACTTATTAGTGATGGGACCGGAACGATCTTAAATGAACTTAACATCGCATCTTATGAAGTTGCATTCGACGAAGTTTTAAGACTCTTACAGAATCCAGAGCTTGGTGATATTTGTCGCCGGTCGGCGAGTCGCAGATTTAGTTTGAAGTCGATCGGCGGACCTAGATATCGTCGAATTTACTCAAGATTAATAGGCGACATAAAATAGATGTCGGGTGCGAAGTTGATGGTCTGATCGAGTTGTGTAATTGGCGACTATTTCTAAATTTCGATTTCAGGCGATCGATTGCACGGCCTGCGCGAAAAATGAACCGGAATTTTTAGGGGTACGTGGTGGTGTCGCTCATCTTCGTGAACTTGGCGAATTGACGACAATTGTTAGATGTCGAAACTGCACACACCAGTATGCCAATCCGATGCCTTTTCCGATAGGAGGGTTGAACACACTCTATGCGGACGCCACAGAGTACTTTCGTGGTCATAATGTCGAGGAAAAGAAAGTTCATGGTATTCAACTCATTAAGCGTTTTGAAGAGAAGGCGGGAAGAAAAGGAACGATTCTTGATATCGGTTGTGGAACTGGAGAGATAATGTGGGCAGCGGTTCAATGTGGCTGGAACGAGGAGGGCGTTGATACATCTAGCGAATTTATTGCTATCGGCAGGTCCAATCTTGGCGTAAATGGTCGAATTTGTACTCTGGAGGCGGCCGACTTTCCGTCGGATCATTTTGACGCAATTTTAATGAGCGGAATTATTGAACACCTGTACGACCCGCACGCCACGCTACAAGAAGTTTCAAGAGTGCTCAAACCGGGAGGCTGGCTTTGGCTGGACGCTCCGAATGAAGCCAGTTTATATTCGGCAATTGGAAATCTGTACATGGGGATTAGACGAAAATCTGCCGTGTTGGTGACGGCTCCCACGTTCGCGCCGTTTCATGTGCAAGGATTTTCACCTCAATCGATTGGCCATTTGCTCCGACGATCTGAACTTGACCTGAAGGATATTACAACTGGCGGATACGTATTTCAACAAACTGGACAATATTCGCTAAGAAAGCAGTTCGAATATTGTGTTGCCAGGTTGATAAACTGGCTCGGGACGAAAGTGAGGCGTGGAACCTATATGACGGCATGGGCCCAAAAACCTTTATCTACTTGTAATGGCAATTTCGTCCGAATCTTCATTCGATCCGAAAAATGGACGATGTCTATTTTGGGGTGCTAAGGCCGAATATCATTTTTGAATTATCGTCAAGATCACTCGTCGACCAAATGTCCGAAAATCTGAAGAGTATCCTTATCATCTGTCCATATCCTGAGCGGGTCGCTGCAGGCCAGAGGCTCAAATACGAACAATATATCGCCGAGTGGAAGATTGCCGGCTACGAGGTCGATATTTCGCCATTTATGTCCAGAAGAATGTGGCAGATCGCCCACAGGAATGGACACTGGCCGGAGAAGGTCTTTTGGACATGTATTGGATTAGGGAGGCGATTTATTGATATATTCCGTATTCGAAACTACGATCTGGTCTATATTCATATGTACGTGAATCCACTCGGCAATAATATTTTGGAGTGGGTGGTTCGTAAACTTGCTCGACGAATTGTATACGATCTCGAAGATAATAGGCTGTTGGGTGCTGATCAAAATACTCGTGGAATCGCTCAAATCTTGAGAGGGACCGGAAAGACGAGGTACCTTGTGAAAACGGCTGATCATGTGATTACAAGTTCACCCGCACTTAGAGATCTGTGTCTTGAATTGAATCTGAAGAAAAACTGTACATATATAACTTCCTCAATCGATACTGACCGATTTGTCCCGGTAAATGAGTATTCTAATGAAAGGAAGTTAGCGATCGGATGGACGGGCACGTTTAGCACCAGGCCGTACCTGGATCTGCTTAGACCGGTATTTATAGAGCTGAGAAAACGAGTTGATTTCAAGTTGGTCGTGATCGGGAATTTTGAATATGAATTTCCCGAAATGGATCTTGATGTGATCCAGTGGTCGGCGGAAAACGAGGTGGCGGATCTGCAGAAGATCGACATTGGAGTTTATCCGCTGCCGATGGATGATTGGGTCATGGGGAAAAGTGGTCTTAAGGCCATCCAGTACATGGCTTTTGGCCTACCGTGCGTCGCTTCCAATATTAGTACCGTTCAGCAATTTATTGTCGATGGTGACAATGGCTGTCTGGTCGACAATGACGATCAGTGGGTCGATCGCTTGGTCGAGCTGATCGATGATCC
>CALDGX010000182.1 GCA_937941715.1 uncultured Chloracidobacterium sp.
GTGGTGCCGAACTGTCTGATCAGCGTGCCGGCGGTCGAGCGTTGGACGAACCAGGTCGAGTTCGACGGACGGAATACGGCCGCGTCGACACGTCCGTCACCGTCGTAGTCGCCGGCCACGGGCAGGTCGCCGCTTGCGCCGAATGGAAACGAGTAGTACGAGAGGTCTTCGCTACGCAGGATGAACCAATTGCCGTTGGACGGCCGCCAAAAAGCCACGTCCGCCTTGCCGTCGCCGGTAAAATCGCCCTGAACAGGTTTGTCTGCCGACGCACCGAACGCCAGTGCATACACCGAGCCGTTCGAACTGCGGCGGATCCACCACTCGGCGCCCGACGCGCCGTTGGGGCGGAAGATCGCGATATCCGCTTTGCCGTCGCCGTCGTAATCAGCCGGAACGGGCTTATCGCCGGTGCCGCCAAACGCGATGATGTCGGTGCCGCCCGTCGAACGCTGGATGTACCAGGTGTTCGTCGCCGGCCGGAAAACCGCGGCGTCCGCCTTGCCGTCGCCGTCATAGTCGGCCGGCACGGGCGTATCGCCGCTCGAGCCGAACGGAAAGGCGTAGAACGAAAGGTCTTCTGAACGCAGCACGAACCACGTACCGGTCGATGGTCGCCAGAATGTGATGTCCGTCTTTCCGTCACCCGTGTAGTCGGCCGCGGTCGTGGTGTCGGTCGATGTGCCAAACTGGGCCGCAAAATTACCGCCGTTTGACGAACGCTCGTACCACCATTCGCCGACCGCGGGGCGAAATATCGACAGATCCGTCTTCCGGTCACCGTCAAAATCGAACGGAGCACGTGGGGCCGCCGTCGGCCCGAATATCTTAAAGGTGATGAGCTGTGATACCGCAAAACCGTTGGCGGCACCGGCGTCGGTGACGTACCAGCGGGCGTAAAATGTGCGTCCGACCAGCGACGGGTCGTTTGGTATCGAGAGCACGGCCGAGCCGTAGCCGTTTTCGATTCCCGAGCCCGACAGCGTCACCGGCACACGGGCGAATGAGCCCGTCGCGGGAATGGCCGAACCAATGCCGGGATCGGCCGCATCGACCACCAGCACGGCCGATGCCGCCCCGACGGTCTGCCACACGGCGATCGTAAAACGGTCGTTGCCGATGATCGGCGGTTCGATCGCGACCGCCTTCGGCGGCACCCCGGCCGAACCGTTGCGGCTCGTGCCCGAGACGGTCGGGACAAACGCCGATTCGGTAAACAGCTTTGGCCGGTCAAATGGCGGCAGTTCCTGTGCGACCCGCTGGTCGGTCAGCGGCCGTTTGAGAAAGGCGGTGAGTGCGGCACGCTGTGCGACCGTAAGGCCCAGCGGGCGGACGCGCGTATCGACATTCGGCGCAGGGAAATCGCCGCCGCGGTTATAAAACTCGACGACATCCTCGACGGTCGCGAACCGACCGGTGTGAAAATAATTGCCCTTTAGTTCGAGGTTTCTGAGCGGCGGTTCCTTAAAGCGGCCGATGTCGGCGTTGACGCCCGTCAGGGCACCGCGGCCCGGATCGTCAGTCACCGGACGCACCCCGACATTCTGATACGTAGCGTTCGAGAGCAACGCCCCGCCGTGGCAGAACGTGCATTGCTGGGCGATAAATATCGTCCGGCCCTGTTCCTCGAGCGTGGTCAGCGGCTCGAGCTGTGCCGACCAGCGGTCGAGCGGCGTCTGATCCGAAAACAGCGTCCGTTCGTGCGTCGCGATCGCCATCGCGATGCGTGCCGGCGTCACCTCCGGCGTGCCGAAAGCCTCCTCGAAAAGCTGCGGATACGTGCGGCCCGACAGCCAATTGGCGAGTCCCGCGGGAATATCGTGGGCGAGGGCGAGCGGCTTTGCGGCGGTGATCCGGGCGGTGATCGCCGGCCAGTCGCGGCCGACGTGGCCCATTTCGGCGGTCGACAGCGGAGGAAATACCGACTGGCTCTCGAGCCCCGCAAAGCTCGACAGCAGTACCGAGTTGGTTATCGGGTCGCGAAACGTGTCGCGTGCCCGCCCGTCCCAAAATATGCCGTCGGTGGTGTAGCCGGCATTCAGATACGAGGGCGCCTTGCGGCCCGTGACCTGCAGGTCCATTCCAAAGAATGGTACGGGCGAATACGCTCCGGTCGCGTCACTGTTCGGAACGCCGGGCGAGCCGAAGATATCGTCGGCGGTGTTAAATGCGTTGTCCGGTCCGGGATGCCGCGTCGCCGGTCCGGTCCGCGGGTCAGATCCGCCGGCCGCCGGGCGATGGCACGTGCCGCACGAAACGGTCTTGGTCGATGAGAGCTGTTCGTCCCAGAAGAGCGTCTTGCCGAGATAGGCCTTGGCCGCGGTGACCGGATTGCCGGTCGGTTCGATGGGCGGTTCGAGCGGCGGGAAAGGTGCTCCGGGCGAGTTGTTGCCGACGGCCCGCAGCCCAGCGTCACCCGTGCTCAGCGGGCTGACCGACAGCGTGTTCTCTGCCCGCACCCAATAGTAATATTGCGTTCCGGCGGTCGCCGTCGGGTCGAAATAGTAGTTTGCGGCCGTAGTGCCGACCGGGCTTGCCGTGTTTGGATCGTTCGTCGTTGATCTAAAGATACGGTAGGTTGCCGCGTAGGCGACAGGCTCCCAATGCAGCCCGACCTTGGTCGCGTAGACCGAATCGGTCGCCGTCAGCTCCGTCGGAGCGCTCAGGTCAGCCGTCACGCTGTGCCCGCTGACGCTCTCGGCCGCGGGCTCGACAAACAGAGCAACCGCTCCCAACAGCAGAGCCAACACGAGCACACAAAGCTTTATTCGGTACAAATTAAGAAAACTCCCGATCAAATATTCCGCCGATCGCCGCAAGACATTCTACCACCTGACCATTTTTTCAATCAATCGGGTCGTCCGATCTAAAACTCCCCTCCTTACCAAGGAGGGGTGGCAGCGGCCTCCGCTGACGGGGTGGTTCTCTGCCGTCAAAACATGCATGGTGAAGGAGCTTGAACGACTAGTCCTTAGCCTCATCCCGGCGTCGCCCGCGTCCGTATGCCTTGGTCGGTGCCTCCGCTCCAAAACGAAAATTATCGCGGATCATATCGGCGACCCAATCACGGTCGCGGAAAATTTGTTCGTTCTCAAACCGAAGCACGCGAATGCCTTTGGATTCGAGATACTCACGCCGTTCGCGGTCATACGCGGCACCCTCACCGGAATAATGGCGGGCACCGTCAAGTTCTATCGCAAGTTTTTCGGAAGGGCAGTAGAAATCAAGAATGTATTTTCCGATGCTGTGCTGGCGGCGAAACTTACGGCCTTCGAACTGCGAGTTTTTGATCATATTCCAAAGCGAAGCTTCGGCTGGCGTTAGCTCATTACGAAGTTCGGTTCGAAACTCGGCAAGGTGCGGCAGATTGTTTATGTCACCCTTTCGGCGTTTGTACGGCATATTAAAGTTGCCCCGAAACTGTTTCGACGCTTGTTTAAGAGAGAACCACCCCGTCGTCCCGATAAAAGGCATCGGGACACCACCCCTCCTTCGTAAGGAGGGGAGTCTGTTGAATTGTATATCCAAACAACTTTCTATCTGAAGCAATTCATATCTAAAGCAGAAGATACCTTTAATTCCGATCCGGAGTCGAAGCGGCAAAAGCGACTCCCCTCCTTACCAAGGAGGGGTGGCAGCGGCCTCCGCTGACGGGGTGGTTCTCTGCCGTCAAAACATACACGCTGCAGGTGCCAGAACGACTAGTCCTTAGCCTTATCCCGGCGTCGCCCGCACTGAGCGCGAGGCAATCAACTCGATCGCCGAGGCGGCGATCACTGTCTGAAGGGCGAATATTGCGGTAATTTCCAAGCGTCGGGAGAGAAGGCCGGTTCACTGCGGCTGAGCGATCGACTTGCTCCGGGTGATGGTCCAGATGGCCGGGATGGGCTGGTCAAACGAGAGGCTTTTGGTAAAGACCAGCTTCACGCCGTCATAGTCGCTGAACGAAGCGATATCCCTGACCTTGCCGGCGACGTTGAGAAAGCCCGACACGCGATTCTTGCCGGCGTCGTTGATGAAATAGCTGCTTTCGATGGCGATATTGTCGCCCTCCGCGACCGGTGTGCCGTCCTCGGCCGCGGCCGACCTGATGACCCAGATACCCGTGCCGTTGTCGCGGTTTGGCGACTTCGTGGTAAAGACGGCTCCGGTCTGATCGGTAAATTTCTCAAAAACGGGCAGGTGTTCGGTCCAGCCGCAGGCGTCCAGATAGCCGCCGTCGGGATACATATTCCTGAGGTGGACGCGGTCGCCGACGACAAGCGGTTCGCCCGCGGCCTTGCCGCCGGCCGAGACGATCTCCCAACTGCCCGAGCCGTTATCGCGATTCGGATCATAGTGGGTCGAGACGAACATCGTCTGCGTACGGACCTGTCTGAAATCCGGGTTGCTCCAGACCGCTCCCCACGCGTCGAGGTACGAGCCGTCGTTCGGATAGCGGTTTTGCAGGTTGACGACCGCGCCGACCACGATCGTGTTCTTATTGACCGGCGGAGCAAGTATCGGCCGTTTTTCCGCGGCCTTCGGTGCGTCGCCCGAGCCCCTGAACAGGCTGTAGCCGCTGACCGCCAGCCCGGCGATCGCGACCGCGCCTAAAACGAACGCAAGCGCCGTCAACCCGCGGCGGGGCTGTTCGATCCGGGTGATGGTCTCCTCGCCGCGGATGTAATGGACGGTCTGTTCCTCGACGATCAGCAGGTCGCGGTCGTCCTCGGCCGTGACCTCGGGCGTAAAGCGATAGCCCACCTTCGGCACCGTCTCGATGATCTGCTTGCTGCTGCCGTCGGTCTCGAGCAGCTTTCGCAGCCATGACACGCCTCTCGCGAGCGTCGTCTCCTCGACAAAGCTGTCAGCCCAGACGGCGTCGAGGATCTCATTCTTTTTCGCCACCCGTCCGGCGTTGGCGACAAAATAATGCAGCAGGTCAAACTGCTTCGGCGTCATCTGTATCGCCTCGCCGCCGTGCCATAATCGGCGTTCCGCTACGTCCAAAGCGAACGTCCCGAACCGATAAAGCACCTTTGTTTGCAGTTGTTTAGCGTTATCCAAATAAAATCCAAAAAATATCTAAAATATATCCAGATATTTTAGGCCGCCAATAATAGTTTGGAGAGTATCCGATAATCTAATCCGAAACGTAATGGAAATCAAGGGCGAGATCGAGTTGTCGGGTGCCACGTCGCCGGCCTCGCGGGCCGAAAGCCCGCAAATGGCTCTAACTGCAGCTCAAAAACGGCCGCCGGCGAGTAAAATGGCGGTTTTCGGCCATAAATATCATAAACATCGTAAATATCGTAAGAATCATAAATATCGTAAAGCGCGTTTTGTGAGGACGGGGTTAGGCTTAGTATATGGCCGCCAAAGTCCCCGAGCAGAAGATCGCCGATTGCCGTGAGTTGTATCTGAGATACGGCGGGGCGGATCACGCGCGGATCGCGGCCGGGATGCGGGCGAAGGGGTGGCGAGGGTTCACGAAACGCAATCTGTACGCGCGCACCCGCGGAGGGCGTGTGACGCCGGGCTGGCCCGAGCGTTTCGGCTGGGACCGCGAGGTGTTTACCGCCGAGTCGCTGAGACGCGGAGAAGAGAGAAGGGAAGAAAGGGAAAGGAGGAGAAG
>CALDGX010000183.1 GCA_937941715.1 uncultured Chloracidobacterium sp.
TTGGGAAACCACTCGGCGACCGTCTTGATCGATGCCGGAAAATTGCCGGCCTCGCCGAGCCCGAGGGCAAATCTGGCGACCATAAAGCCGACGACCGACACCGACAGGGCAAAGGTCCACGGTGCGGCACCAAACATCGAGCCGATCGCGTTGATCGCCGCGACCACGGCGGCGACTATCGGAGCGACGATAGGCGATGATATCTCGCCGATGCCGACCGCCCAGGCGTGCCCGATGGCGGCGATGCTCCAGACGACGATCGCCAGCGCAAAGCCCTTTTTCGTGCCGATCTTGTCCATCAGCTTGCCGACGAAGAGCAGGCCGATGGCGTAGGCGGTCTGAAACGCGAAAACGATCCAGCTGTAATCAAGCTCGGTCCAGCCGAATTCCTCGGCGAGCGTCGGCTTGAGGATGCCGATGACCTGGCGGTCGATATAGTTGATCGTCGCGGCAAAGAACAGGAGGGTACAGATCACCCAGCGAAAATTTCCCACCTTGCCCGGCGTAGTCGGCTGTGCACTTTCCATTTCCATTTGGTCGGCTCCTTAAACTCTATAAAGACAAAATTCCCGGTGACAGATACTCGGTACCGCCGATCATCGCGGCGATCAGCGGAAAGTCGGGCGACGCCGTGACGACGTCGGTCCCGCCCTCGGTCACGATGCAGGTCTCCTCGACCTTGGTCCCGGTTATCGACGGGTTCCAGGCGAAGGCCTGGCCGAGTTTGACCGCTTCGCCGCTCGACGGATGTGCGACCCAGTCGCGAGTCTTATAACCGGCGGCACCGCCCTGATGGTGCAGGCCGATCTCATCCGGAAAACCCGCCGCCCGGTACGCGCGTTCGGCGGCCTCGTATAATTCGCGTCCCGTCGTCCCGGGCCGGGTCGCGTGCCTCAGAGCGGCAAAAACGTCGGCCGCGGCCTGTGTTCGCCTGATAAGTTCGTCGTCCGGCGTGCCGAGCGTAACAATGCGGCTGAGGCTCACGATCAAACCGCCGCGTTGAGCACAGGTGACTGCTAACAGCGTTCTTTGCCAACGATTTGCAGTCGGTACCGGATGACGAAACCGCTTGATCCGGTCGTCGGCCGCGGCAAGCGTCACGACCGAAACGGCCCCGGCCGAGGCAAGCTCATGCCGGATCTTTTCCGCAATGGCGATCTCGGTGTCGCCCGGTTCAAATCTATTTATCGCCTGCCGCATCGCCGCTCCGGCATCGCTCCCGAGTCGGCGAAACCGGACGGCCTCGTCCGCCGTCAGACGGTGCCGGCAAGCGGCGACCTTTCCCTCGATCGTCGGCACACCGCCGCCGATATCGATGTCCGCGGCGATCGCGGCTCCCGGCCGCAGCACCGACAGAGCGGTCTTCGATACGGTGCCGCCGTCGGCCTTTTCGGCCTGCCAGGTGAAGCTCAGCGGTTCAAAACACGCCTGCGGTACTTCCTCGGCCAGCATCCGCGGCGTTTCGATATTATTCGCGATCACGTAGCGGCGGCCTTCGCGGGTGACCATCAGCGTCGCGACGCCGTTCTCACGGCTCGTATCGACGCCGTTCGTGCCGCCGCAGGTCAGCCAGGCAAAATTGTGCCGGGCGTTGAGCAGCACCGCGTCGAGGCCTTCGCGCTCGAGCATTTCGACGATGCGGCCTGTCTTTTCGCTGAGCTCTTCGTTCATCGGCCGCTACTGGTTGACACCGCTCGCCAGGAACCCGCCATCGACCACGAGCACCTCGCCCGTCACAAAACTGGCTGCTTCGCTTGCCAGAAAGACGGCGGCACCCGCGAGTTCCTCGACCTGCCCAAATCTGCCCATCGGCGTCCGGGTCAGAAATTCGGCACCTCTCGGCGATTCATCGAGCAGCTTTTGATTGAGCGCCGTGCGGAAAACGCCCGGGGCGATAGCGTTGACGTTAACGCCGCGTTTGGCCCATTCGACGGCCAGTGATTTGGTCAGGCTGGCGACGGCTGCCTTGCTCGCCGCGTATGCCGCAACCTCGTACAGCGCGACAAATGTCGAGAGCGACGCGATATTGACGATCCGGCCGTAGCCGTTTTCGACCATATGCCGGCCAAAGACCTGACACGCCCGGAGCGTGCCGGTCAGGTTGGTCTCCATTATTTCGTCCCACTCGGCGATATCGAGTTCGAGCGTCGGCGTGCGCTTGGTACGGCCCGCCGAATTGACCAGAATGTCCACCTTTCCAAATGCGGCGGCGGATTCACTGAGTAAATTCTGCAGTGACGCCATGTCAGACACGTCGGACGTGACCCGCAGCGTCCTCCGTCCTTTGGCCTCGATCTCGGCCGCGGCGGCGTCGACCTGTTCCTGCCGTCTGGATGTACAAACGACGTCGGCGCCGGCCTCGGCCATACCGTGAGCTATCGCCCGCCCGATACCTGATGTTCCGCCTATCACGACCGCGGTCCGCCCGTTGAGGTCAAGTTTGGAGTAACTCATAATCTACTTAAATCGAACTATTGGTAAAGGTGATATAAGCAAAAAGGTATTACCATTTGGCTTTTGACGCAGTAAGTGTGAAACACAATTATATCTAATGTCAAGTATTCTAAGTGCCCATATTTGTTAATTTCTACGAGCATAACAGGTGCTGCGGCGGCGAATTTGGGGAAAAAGCCAAAATACTACTTGCTTTTAATTGGTCAAACCAATTATTATATTCGAACATTACAAGGAAATTGGTACCAGTGCAAACATCACCACAAAAGACGATCCAGCGACGCACGGCCGGCGAAAATGTCTGGCTGGGGTTTTCGGACTCGGCCCGGCCGGTCAGGCCCGACGGAGATTTCAGGTACACGGTGCTCGATTCCGAGGTCGCAGTCGGCCGCGCGATGTTTGCCGAACTCAAGGCTTACGCCGAGGAAAAGGAAGGCGATATCACGATGGTCCTGCTCGGCGGCCGCGGGGCTCAGGCGATGTACCGCTTGATCGAGCGCCTCGCCGAGACCGACGAGATCGACGAACTGCTCGGCCGGCTCCACGTCTTTACGCAGGACGCCCTTGCCCCGATGCGGATGGCCAACGGCCTCAGCTTTGTACGCGATTTCGAACGCCTGCTCGGCCCGCGGTTCTTTGCCAAGATCAAGAGTTTCACGCCGATGATCACCGAGACCGATGATCTCGAGGGCGAATTGCGAAAATATCTCGAAAGCCTCGATTCGCTCGGCGGCATCGACCTGTTCTTTCTGGGGCTTGGGCCTGAGGCCGAGGCGGCCTCGCATCTCTGTTATATCAAGCCCGGCTGCGGGGCCGCGTTCGGCGATTTTGCCGGGATCATCCCGATCAGCCCGAGCATACTCGAGCATCACATCGCTAAATTCAAGGTCGGCGGCAGCGAGGTCTCGGCCGAGGACGAGGCTGAGTGCCGACAGGCGGCATATATACTGACGCTCGGGCCGGCGGCTATCCTCGGGGCAAAGCGCATAGTCCAGTCGATCGTCGACGCTTCGACCGCGACGGCCAAGCCGGCGAGCTTCAAGCGGCTGATCGAGACCGAACTTTCAATTGATGATGCCGAGCTTGCCCGCCAGGCCGATGAGAATCCGGGCTTGCTGATACGTTTGCATCCCGATGTGCGATCATACGTTTTGCCGGATCTGCTCTCGTAAATACTATGTTGGATACCTATGCAGAAAGGGCCGTTCCGGTCAGCGACTACGCGATCATCGTCAATCCGGACGATAATGTCGCGGTCGTCAAGAATCAGACGTCGGCCGGCCTGACGGTAGTTTTGCCGGACGGCGTACCGCTTACGATCGGCGATGCCGTGCCGCCGGGACACCGTTTTGCGACCAGCGACATTCCGGCGGGCGAATTTGTACGGCAGTACGGCCAGCCGATCGGTACGAGCCTCGGCATCGCCCGAGGCGAATGGGTGACGCACGACAATATGACCGACGACGTGCCGGTCGTGCGCAATCTTCCCGACGACCTGCACACGCCCGCACCGGATTATTTTCCGGCTGACCAGATCGCGACCTTTGCGGGTTTCAGGCGAGCGGACGGACGCGTCGGGACGCGAAATTTCGTTCTCATAGTGCCGACATCGATGTGTGCCAGCCACGAGGCGACACAGATCTCGATGATGGCCGAGTTTCTGCATTACAGCCGCGAAAAATATCCGAACGTCGACGGCGTGGTAGCGATCCCGCACAACAAGGGCTGCGGCTGCCAGGACGGTTCGACGCTCGACGTGATGATGCGGACGCTGTCGAACTACGCCGATCATCCAAACGTCGGCGGCGTCATCCTGATCGATCTCGGCTGCGAAAAGACCAACCTCTCGTTTGTCGAAAAGTATCTGACAAAGCGTGACAAGCCGATCCAGAAGCCCGTCTTCAAGATCGGCATACAGGATGTCGGCGGCACTCAGGCGGCGATCGAGATCGGGCTCGCCGAGGTGGCAAAGATGCTGCCCGAGGTGAATAAGTGCGTCCGCGAGGAGTTTCCGGTCAGCGAACTCGTGCTCGGGGTCAAATGCGGTTCGTCCGACGGATTTTCGGGCATTTCGGCAAATCCGGCACTTGGTTACTGTTCCGACCTTCTGGTAAGAAGCGGCGGCACCGTTCTGCTCACCGAGGTACCTGAGTTTTGCGGTGCCGAGCACATTTTGGCAAATCGTGCCAAGGATTCGGTCATCGGCCGCAAGATCTACGCGATGGTCGATTGGTATAAGGATTACGCTTCAAAATTTGGCGCCGTGTTGAATGAAAACCCGAGCACCGGCAACAAGGCCGGCGGGCTGCTGAATATCACGATCAAATCGCTCGGGGCGATAGTCAAGGCCGGCACCACGCGGATCGAAGACTGTATCGAGTACGCCGAAACACCGACCGTCCGCGGCATCAATCTGATGCAGGGACCGGGCTATGATCAGGAATCGACGCCGGGCCTTGTCGCGTCGGGCGCGACCGTCGTCGTATTTACGACCGGTAACGGCACGACCATCGGCAACGCCATCACGCCCGTGATCAAACTTGCGTCGAACAACCGCGTTTTTGAGCGGATGGCCAACGACCTCGACATTTCGGCGGGCAACGTCATCGAGGGGACCGAGAGCATAGTCGAGGTCGGTACGCGTCTTTTTGAGCATGTTCGGCGGACGGCCAGCGGCGAGATCCAGGCCAAGGCCGAGATTCTCAAGCACCGCGAATTTCAATTTTGGGCTGAAAAGACGGTATCGCTGTAAGGCCGCCGCCGCGGCCCGCGATCAATGAACTATGAGCAGTACACAGATAAAACTCGAAAAGATCGACCCGGCGACCTGCGTCGTCAAGGGTACCGACCGGCAAAAGGGACGGACGATCAGCGTCGAACCCGGCAAGACCGCGACGCGCAACCTGTTTTACGGCCGCATTATCATCGAAGCGGGCGATCCCGCGATCGCCTTTGAGAATGCGGGCCATGAGACCGGTTTGATCTGCCTCAAGGGTTCGGGCACGGTCACAACCGCGGGGCAAACGTTTGCGATGACCCAATACGACGCGTTGTACGTACCGCGTGACTCGGCCATAACCGTCGAGAGCGGCGGTCAATTCGACCTCGCCGAACTCTCGTCGCCGGTCGAGCGGCAATATCCGCTGCAATTCGTCGCCTTCGTCGATATCCGAAAGGATCCGGCACTGCATTTCGTCGCCGGCAAACCGCCGACCGAACGTGACCTCAATATCCTGATCGGCAAGAATGTCGAAGCGGGCCGCATAATGGCCGGCGTGACATTTTCGTCCGAGGGCAACTGGACGTCGTGGCCGCCGCACGAGCATCAGAATATGCTCGAAGAGGCGTATCTTTACATCGATATGCCCGCTCCGCAGTTCGGCATCCAGATGGTCTATACCGACACCGAGTACCCCGAGATCGCACAGGTGGTCCGCGAGGGCGATGTCGTCATAATGCCGCAGGGCTACCATCCGAATGTCGCGGCCCCGGGCGGTTCGATCAACTTTTTGTGGATGATGGCCGCCAACCGCGAGGGCGACGACCGTCAGTTCGGCGTCGTAAACGTCCAACCCGAATACGCACAGGGCGGTTCGGGGCTTGAAGCGTCGCGTAAATGATGAACCTGCCCTTTGACCTCAGCGGCCGGACTGCTCTAGTTACGGGATCAAATACCGGTATCGGCCGGGCGATCGCCCTCGGGTTGGCTGCCGCCGGGGCCGATGTTGTTTGTCATTGCCGCAAAACCGGCGACGCTGGTGAGACGGTCGAAGCTGTAAGAAAGCTCGGCCGCCGCTCGATCGAGGCCGCGGGCGATATGGCCGACCCGGCGACGCCGCAGGCGTTGGTTGACGCCGCCATCGGCGAATTTGGCCAAATAGATATCGTCGTCAACAATGCCGGTACGATACGCCGTGCACCCGCCGCCGAATACAGCGGCGACGACTGGCAAGCGGTGCTCGACGTTAATCTGACGGGCGTTTTCAAGCTCTGTCAGGCAGCCGGACGCGCAATGATCGCCCGCGGCTCAGGCAAGATCATCAATATCGCGTCGCTGCTCTCGTTTCAGGGCGGGATAACGGTGCCGGCATATACGGCGTCAAAATCGGCTGTGGCCGGCCTGACAAAGGCACTGGCGAACGAGTGGGCAAAGCTCGGCGTCAACGTCAACGCCATCGCTCCTGGTTACATCGCGACCAATAATACGGCCGCACTACAGGCGGACGAGACGCGTAACCGGCAGATACTCGAGCGCATCCCGGCCGGGCGTTGGGGACGGCCCGAAGACATTGCCGGTGCGGCGGTATTTCTGGCGTCGTCGGCCAGCGATTATGTTAACGGCCACATCCTCGTCGTGGACGGCGGATGGATGGGAAGGTAGCAGACAGCAGACGGTAGACTGTGGTCGGCAGTACAAACGCCGAACTGCATACTGCCGACTACCGACTACTTATTTATGTTGAATATTAAACCAAAAGATCAGTGTAAATGGGACATCGTTTCCCTTGGCGAGGTAATGCTCCGGCTCGATCCGGGCGACAAGCGCATCCACACGACACGCAGCTTTGAGGTTTGGGAGGGCGGCGGTGAATACAATGTCGCCCGCGGCCTGAAACGCTGTTTCGGGCTCGATGCGGCGATCGTGACCGCTCTTGCCGATAATCCGATCGGACGACTCGTGCAGGACCTGATGTATCAGGGCGGCGTCGATCAGTCGCACGTCAAATGGGTCAAATACGACGGCGTCGGCCGCGATGTGCGCAACGGAATGAACTTTACCGAACGCGGTTTCGGCGTACGAGCCGCTTTGGGATGTTCCGACCGCGGCCACACGGCGGTCTCGCAGCTTAAGGCGGGTGATATCGACTGGGAAAAGATCTTCGGGCATGAAGGCGCGCGGTGGTTCCATACCGGCGGCATCTTTTGCGCCCTCAGCGAGACGACGCCCGACGTCGCTAAAGAGGCGATGCAGTGCGCCAAGAAGTACGGCACCGTCATCTCGTACGATCTCAATTACCGTGACTCGCTGTGGCGGGCGATCGGCGGCCAGGCAAAGGCACAGGAGGTCAACCGCGACCTGGCTCAGTATGTCGATGTTATGATCGGCAACGAGGAGGATTTCACGGCCTGTCTCGGCTACGAGGTCGAGGGGCAGGACGAAAACCACTCCAAACTCGATATCGCCAATTTTGAAAAGATGATCCGCCGTGCGGTGGCTGATTTTCCGAATTTCGCGGTCGCGGCAACGACCTTACGCAACGCCAAGACCGCCTCGGTCAACGATTGGGGAGCCGTTTGTTTTACCGGCGGCGAGCTTTATCAGGCGACGATGCGGCCTGATCTGGATATTTTTGACCGAGTCGGCGGAGGCGATTCGTTCGCTTCGGGGTTTATCTACGGATTCCTGACCGGCGAGTCACCCGAATGGGCGGTCAACTGCGGAGCGGCACACGGTGCTCTCGCAATGACGACGCCGGGCGACACGACGACCGTCGGGTTGGCGGACGTTCTCAGAGTTATGAAAGGCGGCGGCGCCCGCGTGGCAAGATAGGAACGGTCGCCCACGATACTCGCGAAAGACTCGAAAAAGAGAGTTGAAACCACAGATGCACACGGATGAACGTAGATAACCTGCAGCTCTTTGATCCGACCTCTGATCCGATTTTATCTGCGTTCATCAGTGGCTCCACTTTCTTAAGTTAGTGTGTTTCCCAAGCTCAAAATAATATGGACAAAGCAG
>CALDGX010000184.1 GCA_937941715.1 uncultured Chloracidobacterium sp.
AGCCTGCTGCTCGCATCGAACCTCGTCGCCAAGTCCGGCGCGAATAAGGTTTGAGATGGGCAGCCGAAATTAACCGCAAAGTTCGCAAAGTGCGGAGCACTGAGGACGCAAAGGCCAACACTGAATGGACGAAAATTCACTTTCCAACACCGTGATCAATCGGGCAATTAAGGTTCATAGCTCGCTCGGGCCCGGACTGCTGGAATCATCGTATCAGGAGTGTTTGTTTTTCGAACTCGGCAATGCCGGGCTCTTCGTTGAAAAGGAAAAGGCACTGCCACTGGTCTATGAGGATGTTAAGCTTGAGTGCGGCTATCGGATAGATCTGCTTGTCGAGAGAAAACTCGTGATCGAGGTCAAGGCTGTCGAAGGCATCAACGACCTGCATTTGGCACAAGTACTGACCTACCTTAAATTGTCGAACTGCAGGCTCGGGTTGATCCTGAATTTCAACGTGACCCTGATGAAAAATGGAATAAAGAGAGTTGTGAACGGGCTTTGAAATTGTCCGCGGACTTTGCGACAAAACTTTGCGGCCTTTGCGGTAAGATGGGCCCCGACGATGCGGTGATCGAACCCGGTCGAAATGTGCACCCTGGTTCAAGTGTCGTGTATGGATGAGAATGAAGGTATGAATTTTATCGAATCGGATATCAAGGACGTAGTTGTCTATCGTCTCAAAAAGTTTCACGACGATCGCGGGTGGTTGGCGGAATTATTCAGGCACGACGAGCTCGACGCCGAGTTTTATCCGGCGATGTCGTACATTTCGTACACGAGGCCCGGCGTCCAGCGTGGGCCGCACGAGCACGTCGATCAGGCAGACCTGTTTTGCTTTATCGGCCCATCGACATTTAAGATGATGCTGTGGGATAACCGCCCCGATTCGCCGACCTACAACCATATGATGACGATGTACGTCGGCATCGACGAGCCGATGGCGGTCGTTGTGCCAAAGGGCGTGGTTCACGGTTATAAGAACGTCGGCGATGTTGACGGTATGGTTATCAACTGTCCGAACCGTCTCTATATGGGCGAGGGCAAGCGCGAACCGATCGACGAGATCCGGCACGAGGACGATCCCGACACGATCTATCAGATGGGTTGATCGGACGACTGTTTAAGTTAATTTCGGCGGACAGCAGCGGCACCCCGCACAGCCGTTTGGCCGCGCAGGCCGTCACCGGCATCGACCGGTTTCCGCCCGCGGCCGCTGTCCGCCGATCTTTTTGGTTTTTTTGATGAAGGTCCTACGCATCATTGCCAGGCTCAATGTCGGCGGCCCCGCCCGGCACGTGGTCTGGCTGACCGGAGCTCTCGACGACGGCGAATTTGAGAGCCGCTTGCTTGCCGGCACCGTCCCGCCCGGCGAAGAGGACATGGGTTATTTTGCCGAGCAAAACGGCGTCTCGCCGAGGTACATCGCCGAGCTCAGCCGCGAGCTTTCGGTCAAGGACGCCATTTCGCTGGTCAAGATCTATCGCGAAATGCGCTCATTTCGGCCGGACATCGTGCATACACATACCGCCAAGGCGGGTACGGTCGGCCGTGTCGCCGCGTTTATCTATAAATGGGCCACGTGGCGGACGCTGATCGGCCGGCCGCGGCCGGTCCGGGTCGTCCATACATTTCACGGCCACGTCTTTCACAGTTACTATGGCAGGGCAAAGACGCGTCTGTTCCTGTTGATCGAACGGGTGCTCGCCCGTGCGGCGACCGATCGGATCATCACTATCTCGGAGCAGCAGCTCGACGAGATCAGCGGCCGTTTCGGCGTGGGGCGTCCGCAGCAGTTCTCGGTCATCCCGCTCGGGATCGACCTCGACGCCTTTTTGGGCAGTGCTGCCTCGCGCAACATTCTTCGGGCTGAGATAGGGGCGGCCGATGACGACATCGTGGTCGGGTTTGTCGGGCGTCTGACCGAGATAAAAGATCTGCCGCTGCTGATCCGTGCGGCCCGGCGTGCACTAGACAAGGCGTCCGGGGGGCCGAAAATGCGGTTTGTCGTGATCGGCGACGGCAATGTCAGGTCATCGGTCGAGCAGCTTATTCGCGATGAGGGCGTCGCCGCTGCGTTTCATCTGCTCGGCAATCGGCCCGACGTTGTGGATCTGTTGCCGGGCCTCGACATCATCGCACTGACGTCACGAAACGAAGGAACGCCGTTGTCGCTGATCGAGGCGATGGCCGCCGGTGTACCGTTCGTTTCGACCGCGGTCGGCGGGGTCGTCGACCTCGCCGGCAAGGTTGTTGACGGGCGGGAAAGTTTCAGTGTCTGCGAGCGGGGAGTGCTCGCCGGCGAACGCTCGGACGGGTCTTTTTCCGACGGCTTGCTTTATCTCGCGAAAAATGAAAAATTACGTCAGAGCCTTTCGACCGCCGGCCGTGCTTTTGTGTTGGAACGATACTCAAAGGACCGTCTTGTCAGCGATATCCGCACGCTTTACCGCGGATTTGCACGGTGAACTGCGGAGGCCGGACGTTGATTTTGAAGGGACCGCTCGGGCCTCGATCCCAGTTCTGATTCAGTAGATGCTTTCTTTTGCCAAAGATCCGTACGTTGTCGTATTCGTGAGCTTCGTCCTGGGGCTCGTAATGACATTTGCGGTCAGGCGGTTTGCCTGGAAATACGATTTTGTCGCCCGGCCAAAATCTGACCGGTGGCACAACCGTCCGACGGCGATGCTCGGCGGGGCGGCGATATTTCTAGCCACTGCCGGTGCTTTTATTCTGTTTGTGCCGCTGACCAGGACGTCGCTGATCATATTTGGCGGCAGCACACTGCTATTCCTGGTCGGGCTGGTCGACGACATTCTCAACATCAGGCCGTATCAGAAATTGATCGGGCAATTGATCGGGGCCGGGGTGGTGATCGCCTTTGGGCTAAAACTGCCGATCACCGGTTATGAGATCGTCGATATCTGGATCACGGTATTTTGGCTGATCGGCATTACAAACGCCATCAACCTACTCGATAACATGGACGGCCTGGCGGCGGGGATCGCGACCATCGGGGCCGTGTCGCTGGGACTAAATTTTGCCGGCAACGGACAGACTGACGACCTGTTATTGATCGCGGTCTTTATCGGCGCATTGCTCGGCTTTCTGGTCTTCAATTTTAATCCGGCGTCGATCTTTATGGGCGATTGCGGGTCGATGTTTGTCGGGTTTCTGCTCGGGTCAACGGTGATGTTGAATCAGACCGGCGGCAAATCACGCGGCCTGCTGCCGATACTTGCGGTCCCGGTCCTCATACTGTTCGTTCCGATATTTGATACGACGTTCGTCACCATATTGAGAAAGTTGTGGGGCCGCAAGGCCTCGCAGGGCGGCCGTGACCATACGTCGCACCGCCTGGTCGCGCTCGGACTGTCGGAGCGAGCAGCTGTCTTGATGCTCTATTCGTTTGCCATCGGCGCCGGGGCGTTGTCGCTGGTCGTCGCCCGGCTCGAGGTGACGCAGAGCCTGGCGTTGATCAGCATATTTTCGATAGTGCTGGTCATAATCGGCGTCTATCTGTCGAAGGTAAAGGTCTATGAAAGCGAGGAGGAGGCGATCGCCGGCGGCAGCAATGCGGCATTTGCGTTCCTGGTCAACATCTCATACAAGCGCCGCATTTTCGAGGTATTCCTTGACGCGTTTCTTATTACGCTGGCGTACTACACGGCGTTCGTCATCGTATTCGGGTCTTTTGAGGACACCCCGAACTGGGACCTCTTTCTAAAAAGTTTGCCGATCCTGGTCCTGCTCAAACTATCGGCGTTCCTGATCGTCGGCGTATATCGCGGGCTGTGGCGGTACACGAGCATCGGCGACCTGATCACATTTGCCAAGGGGTCGGCGATCGGCTCGGTGCTTAGCGTCCTGGCACTGCTGCTGTTATACCGGTTCGAAAATTATTCGCGGACGGTCCTGATCGTCGATGCGATCTTGGTCTTTGGGGCATTGGTCGGCAGCCGGATGATGTTTAGGCTGATTCGCCAGGCGATACCGGTGCCGGTCGGGGCCGAGGGCCGCCGGGCTCTAATCTACGGTGCGGGCGACGGCGGCGAAATGGTCCTTCGCGAGCTGAGAAATAACCCCAAGCTGAATTTTTTGCCGGTCGGTTTTATCGACGACGATCAGCGTAAGACCGATAAGCTTATCCATGGACTGAAGGTCTTTTCAGCCGACAAGATCGCCGAAACCTGTGATGAAAAAAAGATATCGGAGATACTGATATCAACCTCTAAGCTCGAGCCGGCCAAGATAAAAGAACTCAGGGAGATCTGCCGTGACGCGAACGTATCGCTGAAACGGGTCCGTATGTCGATCGAGCCGGTTGATTTTGAATAGCCGGAAATTATGGCGCTTGTGATCATCAAAACTGACGGGCCGTTATCCCGCGTTGTACTGACCGTGGCGGTGATCGGCTGCCTGGGCGCAATGTGGTTCTTTGGCAAATGGAGCTTTGCCAATGCCGTTTCGGCCCGGGCCGATCTGCCGGAGATCGCCGACCTGATGATCGGCCTTGCTCCCTCTGATCCGCAAACCCATTTTGCGGCTGCGGTATTACGCGAACGGACGTTCGACCCGGACGACGCGGCCGTGTCGCTGGCCGAATATGAAGCATCGGCTGCGCTTACGCCCAACAACTATTTACCCTGGCTTGCCCTCGGGAAGGCACGCGAACGCGCGGGCGATACGCTCGGGGCCGAATCGGCATTCAAGCGGGCGCTTCTGTTGGCACCTAATTATGCAGACGTAAAGTGGGCATACGGCAACTGGCTGATCAGATCGGGCCGAACGGGTGACGGCTTTGCATTGATACGCGAGGCGGTCGCGGGCAAACCTGACCTTCTGCCGCCGGCGACGTCGCTGGCGATGCAATTGTTTGACGGTGATGCCGGGCGGGTCAGGGCGTCGATCGGCGATTCGCCGGATATCAGTGCCGCTCTCGCCGGCTATTTTCTCGGTCAGAAGGATCTGGACGGTGCGGCCCGCGAATGGGAACGAATGGGTCCGGCGGTCAGCGACGAGAAGTATCGTCAGCTGGGCGAAAACCTTGCGGCCCAACTCGCGGCCGGCGGCAGATTCAGGCTGGCCGGAAAAACGATGTCCGCGATCGCCGGAGCAGCAGATAATTTTGTGGGGGTCGGCCGATTATCGAATGGCGATTTCGAGGCACCGGTCAAGCTTCGTGACGCAAGGCTGTTTGAGTGGCAGATCGGAGCCGGGGCTGACCCGCAGGCGGGTGTCAGCGAGGGGCAACCGCATAGCGGCCGATTTAGCCTGTTGTTGATCTTCAACACGATGCAAGCCGCCGATATGAGGCAGATCGCACAGACGGTCGCCGCCGAGCCCGGGGCGGCGTACGCGGTCGAGGGATATTTCCGGTCGGAGCTCAAGGGCGCGGTCGTACTCGAAGTCGCGGATGCCAATGACGGCAAGTCGCTGGTGCGTTCGGCACCATTTGGCCCGCAAGCCGAGTGGACTCGGTTTCGTGTCGAGTTTCAGGTCCCGACGACGGCCGACGGGGTCATTGTCAGACTTGTTCGCGACGGCTGCGTGTCGTCTGTCTGCCCCGTTTCGGGCAAATTGTGGATCGATGACATTTCGATGACCGTCAAATAGGCAAATGAAGGACCAGCAGAACACAGATCCGCCGGTCGGGTTGTTTGAACCGGCAGTTATCGGTACCGGCGTGTCGCGGACCAGTCAGATCATCTTCGTTTTGCTGTGCTCGATCGCAGCGATCACGACTGTCCTGTTCGGCGGCGTCGATAACGGTACGTGGGTCCTCATAACCGCCCTGGCCGGTTCGATCTGCATGTGTTGGTTAGCCGACGCCTGGCGCGGCAGGGCCTTTCTGATCAACCGCAACACGGTGCTGCTCCCGATGATCGGGCTCATAGCCATCGGGCTTGTGCAGTTGGTGCCGCTGTTCGGCGCGGACATTCAGGCCGGGCTGACAGGCTCAGCTACGAGCTCGCCGATATCGCTCGACCCCTATTCGACGAGGCTTTTTCTCGTTCGTCTTGTAGTATTCACACTATTCTTTGCCGCGGCTCTGACTTTCATCAACAGCGAAAAGCGTCTGCGTACGATAGCCGGATTTATCACGCTCTTTGGCGCATTGATGGCGTTTTTCGGGATCTTACAGAGGCTTGTGAACCCGGACGGGATCTACGGCATTCGCGGAACGCCGCAGGCAATACCGTTCGGGTCATTCGTAAACCAGCACCATTTCGCGGCGTTTATGGTGATGTGTTCAGGCGTGACACTCGGATCACTTTTTGGCCGCGATACCACCCGCGAACGGCGGTTATTGCTGCTGGTTGCTGCGGTGCTGATGGGAATGGCGACGCTAATGACGAGTTCACGCGGTGGCCTCATCGCGCTGGTCGCCGTGGTCGGGTACGTGGTTGTCGCAACGATGTTCGTTAATGACGGTGACAACTCGGATGACCGGCAGGCTGCTGCCCGGCGGCGTGGCCGCCTGATCGCGGTATGCGGAGCTGCATTTCTCTTGGTGGTGTTCGGCTCGGTCCTTTTTCTCGGCGAGAGCAACTCATTGATCCGCGGGATCGGCCTTGTGGACCAGGCAGATCTCAGCAACGGCCGATCGCATTTTTGGTCGATCGCCGTTCGTATATTCTTTGACCACCCGATAGCCGGTGCCGGCCTGGACGCATTCGGCGTGGCATTTACAAGATATGACACCTGGCCAGGCGTGTTCAGGGTCGAACAGGCTCACAACGATTATCTTCAGATACTTGCCGATGCCGGGATCCTGGGACTTGGCTGTGTAATAGTCTTTATCTATCAGCTATTTGCAAAGGGTTGGGCGATAGTCAAACAGTCACGTTCATCGTACCGTCGGACACTGGCCATAGGGGCGATGGCCGGATGTTTCGGCATACTGGTCCATAGCTTTTTTGATTTTCCGCTGCGGACGCCGTCAAACGCATTCATCTTCTTGCTACTGGCCGCGTTGGCGATCGTTGATGTCAAAATGCGCCGTACTAGCGAACATTGACAATAAGCTGTTTTTGCCCGCATGGCATTGTGAAGTTCACCTTGTAGGTACCTTTACGGCTGCTGACGGATCTGACCACAAATAGGGCACGACCCTTGATCCCGCCGATAATTTCGCGCCTAACAGTCACATCTTCCTCGCTTTCAGACGTACCCTTTATATCTGTCAACTCAATGTCCTGATCGATACCGACGACCACCGCCAATTCACTGCCGTTAGATTCGAGCGAGATCGATTCATCGCTAAGGGTGACAGCGCATTGATTTGCCGGGCCGCCGGGTGGTTCGATCACGCGTGGGCGAGCTTCGGTTGAGGGTATTGCCTCCGAGGGCTTGGTTTCCTTCTCAAGCTTCGATTCGGCCGGATCGGTCCCGTCAGAGGCCGGCTTCGTTTTGGTAGGAGGCGGGATAGTTATAATAACAGGCGGAAAGAGGCTTGTGTTGGGTCGGCTCGCTTTTTCGTCGGTCGTAGTCTCGTCACGCGGTGTGGCGACGGGCTTTTCGCCGGCCTCGGGCGGCGCAACTTGCTTTGCAGGCCTTGTTTCGGGATTTTCAGGCACCGCCGGGTTGGGCTGGACGTTTTCACCGGCCGGCGTCGTCGTCGGTGAAGGCGATGGCGAGGGTACAGGCTCGGGCTTTGCTGGCTCGCCCGCCGGCGATGTTTCGGTCCCCGGTTGCGGTGTCTTGGCCGGTTCGGCGGCCGTGGTGACCGGTTCAATTGACGGCTGCGGTGTGGCGGCGGGCTCGATCACGGCCGTGGACGGCGTAGGTGTCGGGTTCGGCTGTACCGCGGCCTCGGTCATCACAGCCGGGGCGGGCGTCGCCGGGTTAGCACCGATCTTGGCGTCAAGCCCGACAGTGTTTCCATTGACCTTTCGGTACAGTGATTCGACGATCGAGTAGCGGATGGTGTCCGGGGGGCCGGCCTTATATGCCTTGATATAAACTTCGAGGGCCTCGGCAGCCTTTTCGTCTGCCTCCAGGGCGTCCCCGAGCCGCCACATACTCGAACGCCAAAACGGTGTATCGCCGGGCAGAACGCTTATTGCCCGTTTGAGCCGAATGGCGGCCTCTTTCGGATTACCATTTTGCAGATGTGCCCACCCGTTAAGCTCTTCGATACGCCCTCGGAGCACCGTTGACAATGTCAGCCGGGGGACATCGGGCAATTTGATGTATTCGCCGCGGGTGGCCGCCAGGCGGCGGCTATCATAAAGTTCGTCGGCGAGTACCGCGGCTGCCGCCGTAGGCGTTTCGAGCCCGATATCATCTTTTCCCACGGCCGCGGCCGCCAGTGTGAGTGACAACCCCGGAGCACGGCGTGCCGCGAGCAGTTCCTTTGCGACGAAGAGCAGGCGATGGACGCGCATCTTATCATCGCCGCCGGTAAAATCCGCCGCCGCCTTTACCAACACATTGTCCTCGGCCGTCTTGTTGGCCACCTCGGTCGAGAATTCAAGCAATGCCTTGAGCAATCTCGGATTTTCGACGCTATCGGCCGCGATGGGAGCAAAAATGCTCGCTTTGCGTTCCCCTGCGATAAGCTCGGCCAAATTGTCGGCATCACGCTCGATCCTGCCGCCCAATTTGGTCGAAACCCTGCCGTCCTTAACGGTGAATGCCGCGGCTAACTCCTCAGCGGCCTCGCGATAGAATCCGGCAGCAAGTCGAGCGGAAGCGATCTCGTAATCCAGCGTCGGAAAATTGCCGTATCTTCTGGCAGCGAGTAATGTCCGTTCGGCGTCGAGCGGCCGCTGTTCAGCCATGTATCCGCGTGCGAGTGCCACATGCGACCATATGAACCTAGGGTCGGCATTGATCGCTCGCTGAGCATAATCGATCGCCTCGGCCCCTTTCTGATTTGCGGCATACCAATATGCCGCTCCGGCGAGCAGAATTACATTTCCCGGATTCGCCTCCAGCAAACGCTTAAGTTCGGCCTCAGCCTCGGCTCGTTTGCCCGATTCAAATAGCGAAAGGATCAACCCGGTTCGTGCCGGGATGTTCGAATCCTCTTTCGAGAGTATCTCGTTGTAAAGTGCGACGGCATCGTCGGGCCTGCCAACGGCCCGTTTCATCTCAGCCAGCCCGCGCCTGGCGGCGAGCGAATCAGGGTCGAGTTCGAGCGCTTTGGCATACGCCGCGACTGATTCATCAAGTTGAAAGTCCATCCGGTTTGCCAGGCCGAGCGTCATTTGTGCCGCCGCTGACGCGGGGTTGGCCTTGATCGCCAATTCGCTCACACGCCTTGCCTCTGAACCGTTTTCGACGCTGAGATAGAAATTTGCGATCTGCAACAATTGTCCGACGTTGGTCTCACACTTGGATTCCAATTTCCTGGCGATCTCGAAGGCGGCGACGCGCTCGCCACCCCAAAACAGCGCAGGCAGTGACTTGAGCAGTTTGTCGGCGAAAATACCGTCCGGGATCGGTGTCGGTGCGTCGGATACGGCGGCGGCAAATGAACGTGCGCTTTCGGGTGTCTTCCCGGCGTTCAGCAACGAAACGCCTTCGTCGTAATTAACGGTCACAAGCAATTCAAGGACTACCGGCTTCCGTTCAGTCTTGGGAAAATCGAGCAGGAACTTGCGGAGAGCCTTGATCTTCTCGGCCGGGGTAGCTATCGCGGAGGCTCTTTCGAAAGCGTCGCTTTCATCGGGCGTCTTTTTGGGCGTTGGCTGAGCCTTTGGTTTAGGCGTCGGCGATTTTACCGCCCCTGGCTTTTTGGGGGTTGCCGACGACTTTGCGGCGGATGCGGGCTTGCCCTTGCCCGTCTGCATCGACACCGGCAGGATCAGCAATAACAACACAAAAATGACCGAAAGGTACTTCATATAAAAACCAAGGCGACCTCGGCCATCGGCGAAAATTGTCGCACTCACGAGCCTCAGAATGATACCACGAAATTGTATTTTCACCTGATGCGACTTATCCTCGCAATATGAACGAACTCGACCATATCTGGTCGCAAATGTTGTCATCCGCCGAAGCCAAAGCTCTCGATGCGGGCCGAAATGACATCGCCGAATATCTGAAACTAAAAGCCGCGAACGACGCCATCCGCGGCGAGGCCGTTCGCTGGATATTCGACGTATTTGCCGAACTCGCCGCTGAAGCCGCCCGAGTTCGCCCATCGATCGTCATCGAGCGTGAACATCCGCACCGGTTCGAACGCGGGGCTTCAAAAATGGTCGGATCACTTGTCCGTGTTCGCTCAGGAGTGAGATGTCTAACGCTCGAGGCGGGTTGGACACGAACCCCGGCGGACGGCATTATGCGCAACGGAGCGTTGGCGGCGGCCCGGTTGACCCATTTCGGATTGGCACGCGCAAACGCCGAACTTTCCCTTGTTTACGCCGGCGAGCTGCCGATCTGGCACATTGAACTGGCCAGCGGCTACCGGACTCCGTTCAGGATCGCGGACCTGCACGACCATGTCAGGATATTTCTGGGCGAGACGTGATGGTGACGAGCACTTTTTATTAGGCACCAACTGCGTTAGAATGAATGGATATTACTGGATTCGTAACAGGGAGATTTTTAAGTGAAAGCAGATCTTGATAAGTTGGTTGAATTGCAGAAGACAGATTCAAACCTTCGCCGGCTAAAACAGATAATCGAAACCGCAGTTGCAAAGCGTGCTGAGATCGAACAGGAGTTTGAACAGCACGCTTTTTCTATTCGTGAGATCCAGGCAAAGCGCGATAAGCTCCATGCCGACCGGGCGAATCTTGAGAAACAGATCGCCGAAAATAAGACCTACCTCGAACGTGCCGACCGCAACCTTAAACACGCTCAAAATCAAAAGGAATACGAGACGGCGATGCGTGAGACCGATGCTCTGCAAAAACAGATCGCTGCATTCGAAACTCAGGTAGTTGAGGCCGTCGAGGCTGTTGAAGCGGTCGAAAAGGAACTGGCCGAGCGGGCTGAAGAGATCGATAGCCTTGACGCCAAACGTAACGAAGCACTCGCCGCGTTCGACGCCCAACTGGCTAACGATAAAGCTGAGTTTGAATCGGAGACCCAGCATCGTCAACAGGCCTTTTCAACGCTGCCGGCGAGACTCGCATCGGTTTATGACCGGCTCGCACAGCGCAGTCGTGACGGCATCGCGGTCGCCGAGGTCGTGAACGGTTCGTGCAGCGCTTGCTTTATGTCGCTCAGGCCGCAAATGCAGGTCAACGTAAAGAAAGGCG
The DNA here is from genome assembly GCA_937941715.1 of uncultured Chloracidobacterium sp. Lineage (GTDB taxonomy): Bacteria > Acidobacteriota > Blastocatellia > Pyrinomonadales > Pyrinomonadaceae > OLB17. Next base: position 11,217 of record CALDGX010000184.1, read on the forward strand.
ACGAGATCATTACGTGCGAGAGCTGCACCCGCATTCTGTACGTGAGTATGCCTAACCAGAGCGAAGTCTCGGCCAGCTAGATCAGGCGCATACGGTTTTAGAAAAGGGCGTTGGGATAGGCCGTCTCAGCGCCTTTACGAACTTTTTAGATCGCATCAGGTGATATTGGTCCGTATTCATACATCGGCTTCAATATGAACAGCGTACTTCCCGAGCAGATAGAACTCGACAAAAAGCTGAAAGTGCTCGACCGGCTAAAAGACCGGCTCGCCGATCACGAAGAGGAGATGATCGACCTCCGCGCCGAGCTCGAGCAGTTTGAGGCCCAGTACACGATGCAGGTGGGCCGGCTCTACGCCGAACAGGACGAGGTCGACGCACTGATCGCCGAAGAAGAACTAAAGCTCGTTCCCGATGACGAAGAAATAAAACGCAAGGTCGAAGAGCTCCGGAGACGAGCCGAAGAATCAGCCGAACGTGCCCGTGCCGCCGAGGAACACGAAGCCGGAGAATGGGTCCCGACTGCCGAGGCGAAAAAGGCATATCACGATCTGGCGCGTATCATACATCCCGACCTGGCTCTCGACGCCGCCGAAAAGGATCGCCGCCACGGCCTTATGGCCGAACTCAATCAGGCATATTCGTCACGTGACCAACAGCGCCTTAATAAGCTCGTGCACGACTATCGGAACAGCCCGGATCTCGTCAAGGGCGACTCGGTCGGCGACGAGCTAGTCCGAGCGATCCGCCAGATCTATCAGGTCCGCCGGCGCTTGATCGAACTGGTCGACGAAAAGCAAAAGCTGGTCTCGTCTGAACTTTTCGATCTTCATTTACGCGTCAACGCCGAGGCTGCCGAAGGCCGAGACCTGTTAAAGCAAATGTCCGGCCGGGCCCAGGTCCATATTACCAAGAGCAAACGGCGGCTTTTGAACCTCCAGAATGTAAACGCCGCTCAGGAAGAGTACGTAAAGGAGAAGTTCGGCATGGACATCGAAGATTTCCGTAAGAACTAGACCGCTGCCGCCGCTGCGTAGCCTGACGACCAGGCCCACTGAAAGTTGTACCCACCGAGCCATCCGGTCACGTCAACGACCTCGCCGATAAAGTAGAGCCCGGGCTGAAGTTTGCTCTCCATCGTTTGCGACGAAAGCTCGTCGGTCGATACGCCGCCGAGCGTGACCTCTGCCCGGTCGTATCCCTCGGTCTTGTCAAACTCGGCCTGCCACGTTTTGACCGTTGACGCGACATATTCGATCTCGGCATTACTCAGCCGGTCGACCGGCTTATTGAGCGAGAGGCGGTCGGCAATGTGATCGGCCAGCCGCTGCGGCAGCTGGCGTGCAAGGTAGTTTGCCAGCGACCTGCGATCGGCCCGGTCGGCAGTGATCGCGGCCGCCAGATCGACATTCGGCATCAGATCGATCGAGACAGGCCGTTCCTTTTTCCAATAGTTCGATATCTGCAGGATCGCCGGGCCCGACAGGCCGCGGTGCGTGAACAATATATTTTCGTGAAACGAATGTCTTCCGACAGACACCACCGCATCAGCCGAAACGCCGGCGAGTTTCGGCCAGTTTTGTCCCCGGGCGGCCAGGGCAACGAGCGACGGACGGGTTTCGACGATCTTGTGGCCAAACTGCCTGGCAATACGATAGCCGAGATCAGTGGCACCGACCTTGGCAAATGAAAGCCCGCCGCAGGCGATCACGAGCCGACGTGCCGAATATTGCCCGGTCGATGTGTCGACGACGAATCGGCCGTCATGCCGAACCTCATTCACGGTACAGCCGGTCTTGACAGACACACGGGCCGACCGGCACTCCGCCAGGAGCATTTCGACGATCTCTCGGGCACTGTGGCGGCAGAACAACTGGCCGAGCTTTTTCTCGTAAAACTCGATCTTGTGCCGCTTCACCAGGTCGACAAAGTCGGCCGAAGTGTAGCCGGCGAGAGCCGATTTGGCAAAATGCGGGTTGGCCGAGACAAAATTCTCGGCCGAGACACTGCGATTGGTAAAATTGCATCGTCCTCCGCCCGAGATCAGGATCTTGCGGCCGACCTCGGGGTTGTGCTCGAGCACCAGCACACGAAGGCCGCGCCGCCCGGCGTTGAACGCGCAAAACAGCCCGGCCGCGCCGCCGCCGATGATCAAAACGTCGTGATCCATCTAATCCAGATACCGATCGGCAAGTATCTTAAGGTGATGTTTTACATGGCCGGCCATGATATATGTCAATGCGCGGACCGATACCGGTTTGTCGCTGGCGGTTCCCATCAGCTTTGACGTTTCGTCATCGATATTGCTGACCATGATCAGGTTCGCCTGCCGCTCGAACGCAAACTCGTCCATCAGGTTGGAAAAGGTGCGGTCATTAGCGCGCGATGTGGCGATATAGTCGTCCTGCTCAAAGCCCTCGATCGGCGTCTTGTCACCGCGTGAGACGCGCAGGATGCGGTAGGCGAAGATGCGCTCGCCGTCGATCAGATGACTCAAAAGCTCCTTGATCGTCCATTTGCCTTCGGCGTAGGCGTACGATCCGCGGTCCTCGGGCAAACCGGAAACGGCGGCCCGCAGGCTCGCGGTCTGTGAATCGAGTTCGGCCATGACGCCGTCGCCGGCGATCAGCGAAACGTAGGTGTCGTAATATGGTGCGTATTCGTCTGTTTCGGGTCTTTTCATAATGCGGTATAGTATCAAAGTCAAAATCAAATTTCTCGGCCATTGCGTATGCGACACTTTTTACTCGTTCTGATGATAGTTGTGACCATCGGCGTATCCGGTGCGATCGGCCAACGCGGCGGCAAGGCCGAACCCAACCGCATCCAATTTGCCGCCGGTAGATCCAGTGCGGCGGTCACGGGTACACTGTCGGCCGGACAAGAGGCCGAATACGTTTTTGCTGCCGTTAAAGGGCAGTCCGTGACGATCAAAAACTCGAACCGCAGCCTCTTTGATTTTCGGGTATTCAATGAGGAGTTCGATTTTGAGACCGAGTTTGAAAGTTCGCCTACGCTGACATTTGAGATACCCGAGTCCGGCGATTATATGTTCTTTGTCCGAAAAAAAGCGGTGAAAACGCCGCGGACCGCAAGATATTCGCTGACGCTGACGATCAGATGAACCATTTTCCAAAAATCAGCATCAAACTGCGGTCGGTTAAACCATTTGAGAACAACAGGAGTCCAATTTCGATGAAAAAAGTTTCTTTTCTTATAGCTATCGCTGTCCTCGCGTTTGCAGCAATGTCAACCATGGCTCAGGACGGCGGCAAGGCCGAACCCGGCAGGGTCAAGTTTGCCAAGGGCAAATCGCAGACCGTTTTGACCGGCACGCTATCCGGCGACCAGGAGCAGGAGTTCGTATTCGGCGCCAGAAAGGGCCAAACGGTCTATATCACCAACCCCGATTCGCTGCGGTTCGCCTACAGGCTTTTTAATGACGAGGTCAGCAACGACAGCACTGATCTGGCTGAGCCGACGATGGAATTTGTCGTGCCCGAGACCGGCGACTATATGTTGTTCGTCCGCCGGGCCAACACGTCACCGCGGTCGGCCAAGTTTTCGATCACGCTGGCCATACAATAAACAACTTATCTGATCTCAGGAGATTTCCAACAATATGAAAAGAGTTTCGTTGTTCCTCGGCATTGCCGTTGCAGCATTTGTCATTTTTTCGCAGACCGGCGCTCAGGCCGTCAATCGCTCGTTTGAACAGCGGTTCGCCGCCGATACGCCGGCGGGCGACAGCGGCGCGTACAGTTTTGACAAAGCCCACAGCTTTATCAACTTTAAGGTCAAGCACATGGGCCTGATCGAGGTCCCGGGATATTTCAGGGATTTTACCGGCACGGTCAATTTCGACGCCAAGGATATCACCAAGTCTACGGTCGAATTCACGGCCAAGGCAACGAGTGTCGATACCGGTGTCGCGGCCCGCGATAACCACCTTCGCTCAAAGGACTTTTTCGAGGTCGAAAAGTACGCCGACATCACGTTTAAGAGCACCAAGGTCGAGAAAAAGGGCAAGACCCTGATGCTCACCGGCGACTTTACGATGAAGGGCGTGACCAAAACGATCACGTTCCCGTTTCAGATCGCGGGCTGGGTGCCGGCAAACGAAAAGGCCGGAGCCAAGATGGGCATCGTCGCCGAAACCTCGATCAACCGCCGCGATTTTGGCGTAAACTATGGCGGCAATATGCCGAACGGCATCCCGACGCTTTCCGATGACGTCAAGATCAACCTCCAGATCGAAGCGAACGGCCCTAAACCCGCCGCCGCCGCACCGAAGCAATAGTCGGTCGTACGTAAAGCTAAATAAATGGGCCGGGCGTATGTGCCGGCCCTTTTTCATTTCTCAGCCGACTGTCCAGCGTGTCCCGCGTGTCCTGCGTGTCCCGAGTGTCCTGCGTGTCCCGCGTGTCCCGACTGTCCCGAGTGTCCTGACTGTCCCGAGTGTCCTAAGTGTCCTGCGTGTCCCGGCTGTCCCGAGTGTCCCGACTGTCCCGGCTGTCCTGCGTGTCCTGACTGTCCGGATACTCTCGACTTGCCAGACTCGCCAGACTCGCCAGACTTAATAGACTCTCCAGACTCACCATCGTGCTTAATAAGTTTTCAAAGATCTGACTTTTTCAATCTTATCATAAGTTGCAAGCGTACGGCAATATCTTATCTATGCAACAACAGGTCGGCGGCGTGGCGATCGGGTTTCGGGCTTTGCCCGATTCGCAGTGCGGTCGCGGCTGTGCCCGACCGTCGTATGCCCTGAACTGACCGAAGGAGGCGGCCAATGCCGCCGATCTTCTGCCTTTTACATGCGTTTT
>CALDGX010000185.1 GCA_937941715.1 uncultured Chloracidobacterium sp.
GTCGATGTTTTGCCGTGTGTGCCCGAAACCGCGACGGCATACGGTTTGAGAGTCATAAGCTCGGCGAGCATTTCCGCACGCGGGATCACCGGTATCCCTTTTTCCTTGGCGATCACTACTTCGGGATTGTCGCTCTTAACGGCCGATGAATAGACCACAACGTGAGCGTCACCCACATTTTCGGCGGCGTGTCCCTCAGTGATCTTCATGTTAAAGAGCGTTTCAAGCCGATCGGTGTTCTTTGATTTCTTTATGTCTGAGCCGGAAACCGTAAATCCAAGATTGCAGAGCACCTCCGCGATACCGCTCATGCCGATACCGCCGATGCCTATGAAATGAATATTCTTTACTTGTCGAAACATCTTCTTTACCTATTTTTTCTCAGTCCCTCGATCAGATCGACCGTCGCCGCGGCCGCGTCCGGGCGTGCCAATCGTCGCGCAGATGCACCCATTTCAGCGAGTTTGTCCGCATCATCGAGCAGTTCGATCAGGCGTTCCGAAAGGCTGTCGCCGCTGAGGTCCGATTGCAAAATAATGCTCACCGCTCCATCCTTCGCCATCGCTTCGGCGTTTTTTCTCTGGTGATCGTCAGCCGCGCTCGGCAGCGGCACCATCAATGACGCCTTGCCCGCGGCGGCAACCTCGGCACACGTGGTGGCACCGGCACGACTGATTATCAGATCGGCCTTTTCAAACTCGGCGACCATATCGGTTATATATGGCCGAACATCAGCACCGTCCGCACCCGCTTCCGCGTAAGCCTGACGGACCTTCTCAAAATCAGCCTCTCCGGTCTGGTGGGTGATCCGTAATGGAGTACCCGTTTCACGCAATTTTGGGAGTGCGTCGATCATTGCGTTGTTGATAGCTCGAGCTCCCTGTGACCCGCCGAAGATCAAAATTCCCAAAGGCTCAACCGGTTTTCGCTCGGGTATCGAAAAAAAGTCACCGCGTACCGGATTACCGGTCACGATACCTTTTGACCCAAAGAACGGCAAAGCATCGTCGAAGGTCAGCGCAGCCCTGTCAACAAACCTTGCAAGTCGCCGGTTCGTGAATCCCGGCAACGCGTTCGAATCCATGACCAATGTCGGAAAGCCCATAAAATGAGCGGTCAACAGTACCGGACCCGAAACGTATCCGCCCGCACCGACCACGACATCCGGCCGGAACTCTTTGAGCAGGTGACGTGCCTCCAAAAAACTCTTGGGCAACACCGAAAGGCCCTTTATCATACCGGCGAGTCCAACGCTTTTAAGTCCGGCACTATGGATCAGGGCGAGTTGAAACCCGTTGTCAGGCACGATCTTGTTTTCAAGGCCCCGAGCCGTTCCAACGAACAACACTTCATTTTCCGCATTACGCGAGATCAGTTCTTTCGCGACAGCAATACCGGGATATATGTGTCCGCCGGTTCCGCCGGCCGCGATGAGTACTTTCATATGATTTTCCCGTTTCAGGCGTTTCGCGTTCGCCGGCTGTAAACTCTCGATCTGCCCGTATCCGTCTCAGTTCTCGTCTCGCCAGAATATCTGGAAATACTCAGTAATATGCCAACCGCCATCAATGTCACAACGACCGATGAACCGCCATAAGAGATGAACGGCAGCGGAATGCCTTTTGCCGGCACGATCGAGATCACGACGCTGATGTTAAAGAGAGCCTGTGCGATTATCCCTGTTATCAGCCCGATGCCGAGCAGCATACCAAACCGATCCGGAGCGTTCATCGCAGCCTTTGCTCCGCGCCAAAGCAGTAGACCAAACGTTAGAACGACCGCCAGAGTTCCGAGCAGCCCAAATTCCTCACCGACGACGGAGAAGATAAAATCAGAATACGGATACGGCAGATAGAACAATTTTTGCTGGCCCTTGGCAAAACCCTCGCCGAGGATCCCGCCTGAACCGATCGCGTATAGCGACTGGATCACCTGATAGCTTTCGTCATCGGCATATTTGTACGGGTCAAGAAAAGCAAGGACACGCTGAACCCGCCAGGGAGCGATCGCGATCGCACCGGCAGCCGCGACCACCATCAGACCGGCCACCGCAGCAATATGCACCAGTCTCGCTCCGGCCGCAAAATATATCGCCGAGAAGATGACGCACAAAACGATCGTAGTGCCGAGGTCCTTTTCGAGCATGACCAGTCCGGCAAGCAGCCCGAGCCCCGCGAGACTACGGATGACGGTCGTTTTGAGTTCAGTCACGGTGCTTTCGTTCTTGGCCAGATACCAGGCAAGAAAAACAGGCAGTGCGACTTTGGCCAATTCTGACGGCTGAAACGAAAAGCCCGAAAATCTGATCCAACGCTTCGCTCCGTTGATCTCCGGAAAGAACAAAACGGCCGCAAGCGCAATGGAAGTCACGATCAGGATCCCAAAGACCACCGCCTTATTGTTGAGTATCCGATAGTCAAAACGGCTGACGACGAACATCAGTACGATACCGATCAGGACGAACATCAACTGCTTCAGGAAGTATGTGTATTGGCTGCTTTCGGTCGATTCTTTCATCGACATCATCGCGGAGGCGCTGTAGACCATTAGCGAGCCGAATAATGCGAGGCCCGCCGCGATCACGAACATGAACCAATCTGTCTGCAGCTTTTTTGCCATCGATAACTACGATTTCGCCCTACTTTGCTTTAGCTCAGCGACACACCGCTTGAATTCGCGGCCGCGTTCTTCATAACTGCCGAACATATCAAAACTCGCACATGCCGGAGCGAGCAAGACCGCATCTCCGGGTTCAGCGGCTTCAAAGCACTTTTGGACCGCGTCGTCGAGCGACGATGCCCTCACAACGGGTACAAATCCGGTCAATTGTGATTCGATATTCTCGGCATCTTCACCGATCACGACGATCGACCTGACCGAGCTTTCGATCAGCGGTACAAGCGGCTCGTACGGTGCATTTTTTCCGCGCCCTCCGAGGATCAAGACGGTCTTGCCGTCGATCTCGCTGAGTGCTTCCAGAGCCTTGGAGGTCGCGTCGACCGACGTTGCTTTCGAATCGTTGTAAAATTGAACGCCGTCGATCTCATCAACAAATTCGATCCGATGCTCTACACCCTTAAATTCCGCGATCGTGGCACGCATCGAGTCCGGCGCAGCACCGCAGGCCAATCCCGCAGCCAATGCCGCCAGGACGTTTTCGACGTTATGCAAGCCGCGAAGAAATATCTCATCGCGGGTCGTGAGGACCTTTTCCAGACCGCCCGACCTGCATATGAGCTCCCGGCCGCGTAAGAACAAACCCTCGGCGAGTTCGCGTTTAGTACTGAACATCACGACATGAGCATTCAACCCGGACGCCCACTCAGATGTGATCGGATCATCGGCGTTCAAAACGGCGACATTGTCGGCCGCTTGATTCATAAATAGCCGGTGCTTCGCCAGAGCGTAGTCGAGAAATGACTCATAACGATCGAGATGATTTGGCGTTACGTTAAGGCACATTGCGACGTCCGCCCGGAAATCCTTGATCGTTTCGAGCTGAAAGCTTGAAAGCTCGACCACCGTCCACGTATCTTCATCACTCGATTCCGCCAGACTCAGTAAGGGAGTACCGATATTGCCGCCGACCTGCACCTTCAGACCGGAATTGCGCAAAAGTTCACCCACCAATGTCGTCGTCGTGGTCTTCCCGTTCGAACCCGTGATGCCGACAATTCGGCCTTTCATGAAGCGAAACGCAAGCTCGACCTCACCGATGACCTCGCCGTCTTTTCGGTCAACGTAGCGGGCCGGTATCGTGTTTGTCGGAACGCCCGGCGAAATGACGACAAGATCGATCTGATCGAGCAGCCACGAAGGTAATTGACCGCCGATGAGCCCGACACCAAGTTCTGCCTTCAGACCCTTAGCCACTTCGGGCCACTGCTCAACCTCCTTTTTATCGTGCAGAGCAACGATCGCACCGCGCTCCGCCAAAAAGCGCGCAGCGGCCATACCGGACCTGCCGGCACCAAGAACTAGCGTTTTTCTGCCTTTCAATTCCATATGGAAAAACCGCCGCCAAAAGCTATCTAAGTTTTAACGTCGCGAGACTCGCCAATGCGAAAAGGATCGCGATGATCACGAACCGAAACACGATCTTTGGTTCCTTCCATCCTGAGATCTGAAAATGGTGGTGGAGCGGAGCCTGCCGGAATATTCGCTTCCCGACCCCGCCGGTCCGTTTAGTAAATTTGAAATACGATACCTGGAGCATCACCGACAAGGCCTCCAGGATAAATACACCGCCGATGAACGGGAGCAGAAACTCCTGTTTTGTAAGGATCGCAACCGTCCCAAGGGCTCCGCCGATCGCCAGGCTGCCGACATCGCCCATGAAGACCTCAGCCGGCGGCGAATTGAACCACAGAAACCCGAGGCTTGCCCCGACCATCGCACCGCAAAAAACGGTCAATTCGGACGATGCAGGATTATGGGTGATGTCCAACCGCTCGGCCCATCGGGCATCGCTCGCCACGTATGTCAAAGCGGTCAGAGCCGACATCGCAATAAAAGTCACGCTCGAAGCAAGTCCATCGAGGCCGTCAGTCAAATTGACGGCGTTTGATGAACCGAGCAGAACAAATACGATAAAGACCAGATAAACGAATGGGCCGACGTAACTAACGCTTATCGCAGGATTGGTCTCGGCCGTCGCTTTGATAAACGGAATGCTTAGATTCCAGGCGTAATTAGTCAGAAAATACAGTACCGCCCAGATACCGAGTGCGGTGATCAATTGGCCCGCAAGCTTTTGCTTGCCGGTCAGCCCGAGACTGCGTTTTTTGACAATCTTGATGTAGTCATCCGCAAATCCGATCGTGGCGAATAATGTCGTTGCCACCAACGCAAGCCAGAGATAGAGACTATCGAGCCTGGCCCACATCAGCGACGACATAATTACCGACCCGATGATCAGCACACCGCCCATCGTCGGCGTTCCTTTTTTGGCCTGATGTTCAGCAGATAGTTCCTCACGTATTTCCTGGCCGACCTTGAGATCATCGAGCTTTTTGATGACCTTGTTGCCAAGAAAAAGTGATATCAGAAGCGATGTGATCGTCGCCAGCCCGGTCCTAAATGAGACGTACTGAAATACGTTGAGGCCCTTAATGAAATAAGACTCGCTCATCGAGCCGTATTCCTTGAACAGCAGCTGATATAAAAGGTAATAGAGCATTAGAAGGTCTCTGCGGACAGCCTATCGGGTTGCAGTCCGGGCATCCTCCAATTCAAATTTTTCGGTCAACTTTTCGATCACCTTTTCCGTTCTAACACCCCGTGACCCCTTGATAAGAACAACGTCCCCGGCCTCTACAATTGACAAAAGCATCTCACCAGCGGCGTCCGAATCGTCCGCGAACTTCGCTTCGGCGAGCCCGGCTGACCGTGCACCGAATACCAGATCGGCGGCGAGGCCGCGAACACCAATGAGAACGTCGACCCGTCTCGACGCGATCGCTATCCCCGTTTCACGATGGATCTCACTTCCGTTATCTCCCAATTCAAGCATTTCGCCTGCAACGACGATGGTCCGTGAACCCGACGGCGACCCCTCGATCAGAGTATCAACCATCGACAACAGCGCGTCGGGATTGGAATTGTAAGAATCGTTGATCAACGTAAAGCCGCCCGCGAACCGCAATATCTCACCGCGTTGGGGCGGAGCCGACACACACGATAAAGCATTGGCGATGTCGCCCGCCTCCATACCGAACACGTGCCCCGAAGCTGCCGCAGCGAGAGCATTCAAGACGTTATGTGTGCCGTTCAACGGAAATGCGACCTCGGCCGTACCGGTCGGCGTGTTCAACTTAAAGCGAGTATT
>CALDGX010000186.1 GCA_937941715.1 uncultured Chloracidobacterium sp.
GTCAGATCGGGCCGCAGTTCGACGGCCTTTTGAAAGGCCTTAACGGCTTCATCCTTCTTCTTAAGTTCGAAATAGATCTTGCCGAGTTTGTTCCATGCTCCGGCGTTGCTCGGGTCAGCCTGCAGAACCGCCTGCAATACGGACTCAGCTTCCTGAAACTGTCCGGCTTTGACCAGTTCATCGGCTAACTTGGCCCTCAATTCCAGATCGGACGGTTGGAGATAGATGAGCCGCTTAAGATTCTCGATCGCCTTTTGGTGATTTCCCGACCGGATGTACGCTTCCACGAGGCCGTTCAGAGCGGCTCTAAAGACCGTCGGATCCGCCCCGCTGCCGCTCATCTCGACCGCCTTCTTTAGATTCGCCTCACCCTCTTCGGGCCGGTCCTGCATGATCTGGGTCTGGGCAAGATTTGCGTATACCATTGCGTAACCTGGATTTAACGAGAGTGCTGAACTGAAATTCTTCTCTGCTCCGGGCATATCGCCTCGTTTGAAAAGGACGATCCCGAGAGTGTTCAGCGCTTCAAAGTAGTCCGGGCGATTCACGACCGATGCCCGGCATAAGGGTTCAGCCTCGTCGAGCCGGTCCTTTAGCATCAGTGCATGGCAGAGGTTTTGTTCGATCATGAAGTTCTGCTTTGTGACCGACAAAGAGTGACGGTAAAGCGTCTCGTTGTCGCGCCACCGCGATGTCTGCACGAAAGCGAGGTACCCGTAAATCGCCAGCGGGGCGAGTGCCAATGAGATCGCGGCCGTCCTCGACAGTCGGAACCGCTCAATGGCCTCGGCCGCCGCATATGCAACGATCAAAAACAGCCCGAAGTAGGGGAAATAGGTGTACCGGTCGGCACTCGACTGCAGCCCGACCTGAACCACTCCGATAACCGGAATAAGTGTGCCAATGAACCAGAGCAGCCCTATGAGCACATACGGCCTTGCCGCACGCAGGCGTATCGCGGCGACAGTCCAGATCAACAGTAACGCCGCTGAGGCCGCGACCTGCCACCAAGCGATCGACGTCTCGTACGGGTACCAGACCGACAGATCGACGGGGACGATCGCCGAATAAACATATTTGCCGTACGCCGCTGTCGCGTTCATTAAACGAAGGCCGATAGGAAGCGTCTCTAACGACTGAGCCGCTCCGCCGGCACGGGCCGCGATGACGGTGATCACGCATGACGCGGCAGAAAGGGCGAAGAATGGCACTTTCTCGATCAACGCTTTTCGCAATTCCGAACCCGTCACGATCCGCCGCAGCGGCCAGTGATCGATCAGCAAAAAAACGAACGGCAGCGTAACGATCATCGGCTTGGCCATCAAACCCAATGCGAACAAAATCACCGCGGCTGCGTAGTATCGCGTTGCCGTCCCGCCCTTTGAACCCGCAAATCGGACGTACGCCAGCATCGAGGCCAGTGCAAATGCGGTACTCAATACGTCCTTCCGCTCACTGATCCACGCGACCGACTCGACGTGCATCGGATGGATCGCGAACAGCACAGCAACGGCCGCCGACTTCCAAACGCTGCCGGTCAATGCGCGAAATACATAGTAGGCGAGCGCCGAGTTGATAAGATGTATGAGTACATTGACCGCGTGAGACGCTCCGGGATTTAAGCCAAAGATCTGTGTATCGGCCATCAGCGACAGCCACGTCAACGGATGCCAGTTTGCCGCCTCAAACGTCGTCATGGCCCATTTCAATGACTCCGTGTTTATCCCCGAAAGCACCGCCTGATTTTGATAAACGTAAATATTGTCGTCGAGATTGATGTACTCAAATCCGACAGTTTGCCAATAGATGACCAGCACCGCCGCGGCCAACGCCGCGAGGACAAGGCTGTCAACGGATCGATTTTCCGAGATCTGAGCGTGGCTCTTCATCTATCGACGCTGTCCCCTATTGCCTTCATTTGCCGGCCTTCAACCTCGGCATAGTATCCCCGGAGCTGATCGGCATCAGCCTCGTCAAACAGTCTTGACCTCGTCACTCCCATCTTGTGCAGACGATAGCGGATCGAGGTCGAAAGGACACCGAGTCCGTATTTCACGCTTCTTGAAAAATTGATCGAAGAAGCGTCGGCAAAATAGCGGGTCGGGCACGACAACTCGCCGACCCTGAATCCCTTAAAGATGATCTGAGCCAGCATTTGATTATCAAAGACAAAATCATCCGAATTTGAACCGATCGGCAATGCCTCGATCACCTCCCGGCGGAATGCCCGAAATCCGGTGTGATATTCGGACAGTTTGTAGTTCATAAGGATATTCTGCACCAGTGTCAGTAGCCGGTTCGCGATGAATTTATACCGGGGCATCCCGCCCGCGAGAGCTCCTTTGCCGAGTATCCGCGAGCCGATCACAACATCGTATTCGCCGTAGGCGATCATTGACGCCATCGGGACTATTAGATTGGGCGAATATTGATAATCCGGATGCAGCATCACGACTATATCCGCGTGGTGCATCAGTGCCTCGCTGTAACATGTCTTTTGATTTCTGCCGTAACCGAAGTTGGCATCGTGTAAAAAAACCGTCAGGCCGAGCTCGTTCGCCAGCTTTACCGTATCGTCCGAACTGGCGTCATCGACCAGTAAGATCTCATCCACCACGCCCCGAGGGATCTCGGAAACGGTCTTGGCGAGTGTCTTGGCCGCGTTATACGCGGGCATAACGACGATTATCTTTTTCCCGTTGAGCATAGTGGACTGAGGGTTCGATTGACGAAAATTATAGCAAATGAATTGCTCATTTGATCACCAAAACGGCACTTCCGACGCGCCTCGGCTATAATCAACGTGATGAACGACCCGAGGCAGAATATTCCACCGCCCAAACTGATCGCCTCGCTGCGTCGGTTCAATCTCTTGCCGGCGATCGTTTTCGTTCCGACGCGTCGCGGCTGCGACGAGGCGGCCGCTGAAGTTTCTTTTGACCGTTCTCAACCGCAGGAACCCGAACGGCAGGAGGTACGTCAGCGGATGTTTAACGAATATGCCGCTCAAAATCCCGAAATTCGCGGCCACAAGCACCGAAAGATCCTGATCAATAGCGGTGTCGCCGCTCACCACGCGGGCCATATCCCGATATGGAAATTGTTGGTCGAAAAGATGATGTCCGCCGGATTGCTCAACGCTATTTTCGCCACTTCGACGGTCGCCGCCGGCGTTGATTTCCCCGCCCGAACGGTCGTCATCAGTAATGCCGACACGCGCGGCAATGACGGTTGGAGGCCGCTCTCGGCGAGCGAACTGCAGCAGATGACCGGTCGTGCCGGGCGGCGCGGCCGCGACAACGTCGGCTTTGTCGTCCTTGCTCCGGGCCAGTTTCAAGATCCCAGAAAGATCGCCGAACTTCTCAGGGCCAAGCCTGACCCGCTCGAGAGCCAGTTTAAGGCGACATATACGAGCCTGCTCAACCTCCTCGACGCGTTTAAGAATTTTGCACAGGTTCGCGATATCGCCCTGAAGAGTTTTGCCTTTCGCGGCAGCGGGCAGAATGCGGATCTGGCCGAACGCATCTGGCTGCCGTTCGAAAGGCGGTCACGGGTCCTAAGCCATTTCGGATATTTGGACATTGAGTCAGAGTCCGTCACCGAAAGTGGAAAATGGCTGGCGGACCTGCGTGTCGATCGCCCCTTGCTGATCGGTGAGGCATTTCGCCGCGGCATGCTCGATGAACTCAGGCCTTCCGACATCGCCGGACTCGTTGCGTCGATCGCGGCCGACGCCGACCGGGATTTTGGGTCAGGCCGCGTTTCTGGCAGCCTGGCTTATGTAATGGGTAATTTCGAAGATGTGGTCTATGACGTGTCTCGGGTCGAATGGAGCAACCGCATCGAGCCCGTCGAGGAACTAAACTATTCGGCCGCCGCCGCTGCTGAGCGTTGGGCAAAGGGCCCGTCTTGGGACGAGTTTACGGCTAGGACCAAGGCCGAGGAGGGCGATCTCGTCCGGCTGCTATCACGCACCGGCGAAGCGCTCAGGCAGATCGCCGGACTTGGTTCGACCAACCCCAAAGCCTCCGCCGTGGCCCGCGAGGCCTCAGAGATCGTCCTCCGGGAACCGATCCGCTGATACGCCGGCCGCCTGAGTTGGAATTCGGGCAAGTTGATAGTGGTTTCAGAAAACCCTTTGATTTGGTAAGATTTTTAAGGTATGGAAGTTTTGCTTGCAAATGAATACGGATTCTGTTTTGGGGTCGAGCGTGCCGTCGAAATGGTCGAAGAAGCCATTCACGAAGGCGATACCGTACGGGCCCTCGGCCCGCTCATTCACAATGAACAGGAAATGCAGCGGCTCGCACACGAGGGTGTTACCACCATCAGCGAACCGATCCAGATCCAGCGCAACGAAACGGCCGTGATCAGGGCCCACGGCGTCACCCCCGAGGTTCAGCGGGAACTTGAGGCAAAGGCCGCCAAGGTTGTCGATGCAACCTGTCCGTTTGTGACGCGCGTCCAGAAACTGGCCGCCCGAGCGGCCGCCGAGGATCGCCACGTCGTGATAATCGGCAGCCCGGACCACCCTGAAATGATCGGCGTCCGCGGATACGCTCCGGACCACGCTTTTATCATCCGCGACGAGTCCGAGATCGGACTGCTGCCGGAATTGAGACGGCCGCTCGTCGTCTCTCAAACGACCATCAAATCGAAGACGTTCTTTGACGCCGCCGAAGCCGTAAAAACCAAGACGTCGGACGAAGTGCAGATAGTCAATACGATCTGCTCCGCAACACGCGATCGACAGGACGCGGCCCGGGCCCTTGCAGGTATGGTCGATGCCTTTTACATCATTGGCGGCCGCCATTCGTCAAACAGCGTCAAGCTTCTCGGTGTCTGCCTTGAGCAGTGCAAAAAGAGCTTTTTGATCGAGACTGAGGCCGAGATCGACCCGAAAGACCTGATAGGCGTAGAGCGTGTCGGGGTAACGGCGGGAGCTTCGACGCCGAAATGGCTGATCGATAACGTCGTCAAGCACCTTGAGGCGATCGGCAAAGAGTTGGACACCTCGCTGGCGCCATAGCTTTGGCCGGAGCCGCGGCAGCCGATCTCTTGATTTTGCCCCCTCAAATTCGCCGCCTTGACGCGGTAAGATTGCTTGTCTAAGATTGTGTTGATTTTCAAGATGCGGAAGGGATTTAGGGCCTCAACACTACTCGATCGGCCACGGCGTTTCACGACATAGGTTCGGTATGTGTATTCCGAAAACGGCGTGATCCGGGTATTTCGGCCCCCTTTTGTGTGTCTCCCGTATGCCGAAAGACAGCGCTATAACCCCTCAGAATTTCAAGCTGCTTCTGGAATGGCTGGATCCGGATGAGGATACGGCCGCGCGCAAATACGAAAAGATCCGCAGGCGAATCATCGACATACTACAATTTCGAGGGTGCTTTGAGGCTGAATCGCTAACAAACGCAACGTTTGACAGGGTGATCGCCAAGATGCCCGAGATTTCTGAAAGTTACATCGGCGACCCGGCACACTATTTTTACGGCGTGGCCAAGTTGGTACTGCTCGAATGGCGGCGAAAGCGGTCAAAGCGGTCGATACCGGCCGCTCTGGCGCCGCGTATTGAAACAGAAGTTCCCGATGCTCTTAACGAGTGTCTCACCGATTGCTTGAATGAGATCTCGGATCATAATCGAGAGATGCTCATCAGCTACTACAATTACGACGATGGTTCGGTAAAGGCACGGCACCGTGTGAACCTTGCTGAAAGTATGGGGCTATCCCTGGGAGCACTGCAGATCCGGGCCTTTCGAGTACGGCGTGCCGTCGGTGAATGTGTCAAGAACTGCTTAAATAGTTAAACGAATCTGAAAGGAATTCGGCGAAAATGACATATACATTATAGAAGCGCGTTTTATGGCCGAGGACTCAAACATCCGAGATTATCTGCTGGGCATGCTGGAAGACCCGGAACATCTCGACACGATCGAAAAGCGGTATTTGACCGACGACGATTTTGCCGCGAGGATCTCCGTCGCTATGGATGAGTTATACGAGCAATATATCGACGGAGAACTCTCTGACCTGCAGCTTAACGCTTTCGAGTCCCATTTTCTTTCAATCGAAGACCGCAGGCATCAACTGGACATCGTCCGGGCATTAAGGTCGGTTGGGCAGTCAACTCACGACGAGCAACCCGCAGTCGGCACCGATGCCGACAAGCGATCGTTGCTTGGGATGCTCTTCGCGGTTCCATTGTTCAAATATGGCTTTGCCGTAGTCCTGATCGCCGTCATAGGTATCGGTTTCTGGCGGTTTGCGATCTATCGATCAGATGTCGATCTCGGGCTTGCTCAGTTGCGCGAAGCGTACTCCGGTGAGCGGCCGATCGAGTCCCGCATCACGGATCTGTCCTATTCGCCCTTCAGAACGACCCGCGGTGTCGGCGACGATAAGGAAAAGGCCGCCCGCGATCGTGCGGAAAAACTGCTGACCCTCGCCGCCAGTGAGTCCGACGACGCCCGAACCCAGGCCGCTCTCGGCAAGTTTTACCTTACGCAGCGAAAGTTTGAACAGGCAAACGAGCTTTTCGCCAGGGCCGCCGCGGCCGCCCCGAATGATGCTCGTATCCATGCTGACTGGGGTGCGTCACTGCTTGAATTGGCAAGGATCAATATCTCAGCCGGCCAAAAGGCCAAGGGCCTTGAGAATTTTGACGCGAGCCTCTCACATCTCGAAACGGCCGTAAAATTGACGCCGTCACTTCTCGACGCACGCTTTAACCGTGCCCTGTGTCTTCAGCAAATGATGCTCAACGAACAGGCAAAGGCTGCGTGGCTCGAGTACCTGTCGTACGACAGCTCTTCGCCTTGGGCGGATGAGGCCAGGCAGAATCTCGAAAAGCTGAACACAACCAGTTCGAATGAGTTACCGGCCGACGAAGTCCTGGCCGGTTTTTTACGGGCAGCGGCCGCCGGTGACAAGGCACAGGCATTTTCTATCCTATCCGGCAATCGCGAGCTCATTTCCAGGAAATACATTCCTCAAAGGCTTGCGATGTCCGTCGTGAACGCCGACGACCACGACCGCTCGGTGCTTTTGAATGCGATGGACCTCGCGGGCAGGCTCGAATCTGAGCGCATCGGTGATAATTTTGCCGCGAAGATCGCCTCGTATTATCGCACGATCCACCGAAACTCGATCGACGCACTTCGCGACGCACAGGCGGCGGTTCAGAAGGGCTATGCTCTTTGCCTCAGTGGAGATTACGAACTTGCTCTCGCCGAGTTTTCAAACGCTCGGCGGATATTTGACGCACAGGGTGATGTGTGGGAGAGCAATCTGAGCCGGTACTTTGAGGGATATTGCCTGATCAATATTGGCAATGCCCGGGCCGGCCTTGAGACCATCGAAAAGGTTGTCCGATTTGCCCGGGCGGGAAATTACGCATGGCTCGAAATGACCGCGCTTTACTGGCTCGCCGGCTCAAATCGAAACCTTCGCCAACACTCGGTCTCAAAACTCACATTTCTGCGGGCGATCTCGATCGCCGAAAAGATCGGCGACCGGTACGGACTGCAGCGAAATCTCCTGGACCTTTCGCTGGACGGTTCTTTTCTCGGTCAGCACGCGATAGCTCTCGACGGCATCTTTCGGGCCTTTGAGGTGTCGAACGCCGGATATTCCAGCCTGCGCCAACGGTGCCGGCTGAGTATAGGGGCGGCCGATGTCTTTCTTGCGGCGGGGCATCTGGCGTCGGCACGAAACGCCGCTGAGGACGCTCTGGCGCTTGCCGGAAGCGTAGACGATCGGATGTTCGCTGTCATCTCGCGAAACAAGGCCGGCGCCGCGTATCTGAAAGCCGGAGATCCGGCGACCGCTAAGCGATATTTCGACACCGCCCTTTCTGAATCGCAGTCATTCTCCGACCAGGCTTCCCGAAATAAGATGTCCGCCCACTCGTACCTCCAGATGGCCGGGCTCGCACGGTCCGGCGGTGACGTGGCGGGTTCGACCGATCTTTACCGGCGGGCAGACGAGCTTTATGACGCGTTGTCAATGCCGTTTTACCAATACGTTGCAGAAAAGGGCATATTGAGCGGCCTCAAGGAACTCGGCGAGACGGCCGAACTCGACCGCCTGCTGCCGCTGACGATCAAACTGGCCGAAGACTATCAGGAAAAAATATCGGAGGAGGCCGAACGGGCGTCGTTTCTCGATGACGGCATCACCGTCTACGACCTCGCTCTCGAACGCGAATTTGAAAAGGGCGATCTCTCCAAGGCATTCGATTTCAGTGAAATGTCAGTGTCGCGCAACCTATATCAACGTCTCGCGGCCCATATCGGTACCGCACCCCGGCCGCTGACGATCGACGAGATCCGCGATAAGATGCCGGACCGCACCCAGATCCTTAAGTTCTCGGTCCTCAAAGGCCGAACGTTGGTGTGGGTCATATCAAAGCGCGACGTATCGCTAATTCCGATAAGGATATCGGCCGACGAACTGCGGACCCGCGTCGAGCGGTATATTGCGGCCCTAAGCAGGCCCGACGCCGATCTCGGGGTTGTCCGGACGCTCTCACGCGAACTTTACGGCACACTGATCGCCCCGGTCAGCGAAAAGCTCGAACCCGATCTCGACCTCGCCATCGTACCCAACAAATTCCTGTTCTACCTACCATTCTCTTCGCTGATGAACGAGCGGAACGAACCGCTAATTGCTGCACACCCGCTGTCGTTTTCGCCGAGTGCGTCAGTTTTTGTAATATGTTCCGAAAAGGCGTCAAGAGTAGCCAAGGTGAACGAATCTATCCTTGCTGTCGGAGACCCGTCCTTCGATCGAAATTCATTTCCCGACTTTAGCGTCCTGCCGGCGGCGTCTGACGAGGCGTCTGCGGTTCGGGCCCAGTACACGTCAGGCAGTTCGCTACTCGGCCCCGACGCGGTCAAAAGCGAACTTTTGAAGTCGATCCGAAACGCCGACGTATTGCATTTTGCCGGCCATTACGTGGTCGTCGACCGCGAACCGGACTCGTCATACCTGCTGCTTGCCAAAGGTCCGGACTCTGACGCACCTGCCGGCTCCGACATCCTGACGAACGCCGAACTCGCCCAACAGGATCTCGGTGGTCTTGGCCTAGTCGTGCTGTCGGCTTGTCAAACCGGAATCGACAGGTACCTCGACGGTGAGGGAATGGTCGGAATAACGCGTACGTTCCTCGCGGCGGGTGTTCCGGCGGTCGTCGCAAGCCAATGGCCCGTCGATTCTGAAGCGACGGCGATCCTGATGAAGGACTTTCACAAGCTGAGGCGTTCCGGAGGCCGATCAAACACCGACGCACTGCGTCAGGCTCAATTGGATCTCGCCGGGTCGAGCGGCGGCCGATTCGCGTCGCCCTATTACTGGGCATCGTTCTCACTTATCGGCGGTGTTTCAAAATACTGAATCCCGCTGCCATCTTGATTGACACTCCTCGGCCGGGCTTTCTATCATTATTTACATAATTGTGACTCGCGAAAGAGAACCTCTGACATTCGATTCGATCCGCGCCGCCCATGCCGCCCGACGGCCCGAAATTGCGGCCCGGCTAGCCGAATTTGCGGCGATCGGCAAAAATGGCTCCGACGAGGAACTCTGGGCCGAGATGGTATTTTGCTTCTTTACCGGCGGATGTTCGGCCCGAATGGGAATGCGGTCGCTCGATGCCGTCCGGCACCTCTTGATGACCGGCGATCAGCCATCGCTTGCCAATGCTCTCGTCGGGTCGCACCGGTACCCCAACGCCCGCTCAAGATACATTGTCGAATCGCGGTCGTTCCTCCGGGAACATTGCGGTTTGCGCCTGCGTACAAAACTCTGGAGTTTCGAGTGCGATCTCGATCGTCGCGACTGGCTGGTGCGGGAAAAGGGCATAAAGGGCCTCGGCTATAAGGAAGCAAGCCATTTCCTGCGCAATATCGGCTTTCGCGGCTACGCGATCCTCGATAAGCATGTTTTGAACAGCCTGGCCGAGCTAAAAATAATTGACGACCCAAAGCCACCAAATACCCGTTCGAAGTATCTAATGGTCGAAGAAAAGTTGAAACAATTGACTGCTGAATTAAACATCGATCTTGACGA
Source organism: uncultured Chloracidobacterium sp. (assembly GCA_937941715.1). Taxonomy (GTDB): domain Bacteria; phylum Acidobacteriota; class Blastocatellia; order Pyrinomonadales; family Pyrinomonadaceae; genus OLB17. Next base: position 10,078 of record CALDGX010000186.1, read on the forward strand.
ACTCGATCTGGTACTTTGGTCGATGAAAACCGGGGTCATTTTGAAATAGGCTTTGCTCGAGACATAAGTTTGCTGTAACCACAATGAGATCCGAGATCACAGTTAAGACCGCATCATGCCAGCCGCTTTGGCTGCGTGCCGCCGCGGTTTCGATCCTGGCTCTAACTCTCTTGGTATCATTCACTTACGCGGTTCCGCAAAATGCCGATCCGGGTCCGTCCGAGATCCGTAAGATGATCCGAAAGGCCGTCAAGCTCACTCGTAACGAGTCGCTGGCCGAGGCCGAGGCACTTCTCAGACGTGTCCTTGAACTGGCTCCGGCAAACTCAGCCGCTAAGGTCGAACTCGCGTTCCTGCTTACCAAACAGCGGCGATTGACCGATGCATATAACCTCGTATTCCCTGTCGCCGAGGCCGAGCCGACCAATGCCCGGGCGTTTTCCGTACTCGGCAATGTCCTCTTGACCGGCGGCCGGTTCAAGGAAGCACGCGCTATCTTTTTCAACGCGATCAGGATCGACCGCCGGCAGCATTTGGCGTGGGCCGGCTATGGGCTGCTCGATTTTTACGAAAACCGGATCGGCGAGAGCCTTGCAAACCTCAACGAAGCCACGTTTCACGCGCCGGACGAGCCCGATCACCTGTTCGCTCTTGCGCAGGTCTCGGCACGGGCCGAACATTACACCGAAGCCGCCGACGCCTACCGCAAGTTTCTAAACGTCTCGTCCATCAATGATAAGGACAGGCGGGCACGCATTGTCAGCCTGATCAATTTTCTCAGGTTCCTCGGCCAACGGACGAGTTTGTATCAAAGTGTCGGCAGCGAGTCGACCGATGTGGGATTTGAGCTCGAGGGCAATCGCCCCGTGATCGAGGTTCGCGTCAATGAACGGGATCGGCCGTTCCGCTTCGTACTCGATACCGGCTCGGGGATCACCGTTATCTCTGACAAAACCGCTGCCGCACTCAAACTCAAGCCGGTGACCCGCGGCGGCTACGCCAAGGGTATCGGCGGCGACGGAAAATTTGAGGTTGTTTACGGCTTTTTGCAAAAACTAGGCATTGGTTCGGTCGAGATGCGCAACGTACCGGTCTATATACGCCCGTTCCACAACTCTAATCAGGTCATCGACGGCTATTTGGGGCTCTCGCTGATCTCTAAGTTTCTGACGACGGTCGACTACGGCAGCAAGCGATTCATGCTCTCGAAACGCGACGACGACCGGCGTGATTTTACCGATAGCGGCGAACTCTCATTGCCGCTCCGCCTTACCTCGAGCGGCTTTCTCAGCGGCGAGGTGACCCTTGAGGGCATCGATTCGCCGCTTAACTTTATCGTTGATACAGGCGCTAGTGTCTCGGTGATCTCGGATCGTGTCGCCAACAACCGGAGCATCGTGCCATTTGCCAGTGACGAAAAGCTGAAGGTCATCGGTGCGGCCGGTGTGACCGACGATGTTCAGAGTTTTATGCTTCCCAAGGTGACCTTCGGGCCGCATTCGCGAAAACAGATCGTGGCGATCGCTCTCGACCTTGATATCATCAACGAGGCATCGGGATTCGAGCAGGCCGGCATACTCGGCGGCAATTTCCTTAAGAACTACCGGATGACCTTTGATTTTCGAAATTCCAAGGTCATTTTCAAATCGATCAACCCCGAGAACTAGCCCTAGCCCCAACGATGAAGATCAGCCTCTACCTCGAAACGTCGGTTCCCGGCGCATATCTCGATAATGGCGACCCGTTTCGCCGCGACCTTACCATTCGTTGGTGGGAACACGAACTCGCGGAATATCAGGTTTACAGTTCGATGCTCGTCCAACGTGAGTTCGAGCGTATTGCCGAACCTCACCGGTCAGGTTATCTGAGCCTAATCAGGCCGCTCGAACAACTCGACATCACTGAAGAGGTAGCGATCCTTGCCGAGGGATACATCGAACGCGGGATCTTTCACCGAAAGTTCATCGCTGATGCCCTCCACGTCGCTCTCGCGTCGTTTCACAAGATCGACTACCTTGTTACGTGGAATTTTGGGCACATCGCCAACGTCCGAAAGCAGGCCCGCCTCCGTCTCTTTAACACTTCGGCCGGCTTTTTCTCACCGGTCATCGTCACTCCGGAATTTCTCGTCCACACAGTGTGATCGCCGGCTATTCGCCAGGCGCGGCGAAACGGATCGAAATCATCTCGACCGATATTATCTGGAATGGCTAAATTGTTACGGGGTCAGTTGAGGGCTCGCTCGACGGCCCGTCGGGCGTCTATTACGCCCCAGCCCTGACGGTCGGTCTCGTACTGCGGCAGGCGTTCGGCAGTCGAGATCAGGATGCGTTTGATCGCCGAGGGCGTCAGACGCGGATTTGCTTCGATCATCTGAGCGATGACCGACGAGACGATCGGCGCGGCAAATGAGGTACCGTCAACGTATTTGTAATGCTGGGTGATCACGTTTTCGCGGCGGATCTTGAGCGTTATCAGCTGACGTATGCTATGTATCTCGCGGTCGGCAGCAGCGTCGATCTCGGGGTCGATCCCGGGATTGGCGTCGATCAGGTCGTGCAGTTCGTCGTCCGCGGCCTTGTCGAGCATCGACAGCAGTCGGGCCTGCTGCGAAGTCGGAGTGTTCGGCAGGATCGGGGCAGGCACCCAGATCGACGATGCGATGACCTCCGGTTTTTGCAGGCCGTCGATCGTCGGGCCGTATGACGAACGGTACATTCCCCGTCGGGCCCGATTTATCGAGTTGTTGTCGTCAAGCCCGCCGACCGCAATGCAGGACGGAGCACTCGCCGGCGGCACTACCGGATGGTCGGGTGCGTGCCCGGCGTTGCCGACCGCACAGACGACGGTAATTCCCGCCGTTGAACATGCCTCCACCGTCTGCGACAGCGGGTCCGTCAGGTAGCTGGCCTCCTCGTCGCCGCCGGCCGAGATATTGACGATCCGGATCCCGTACTTTTCGCGGTTTTCGAGCACCCACTCGAGGCCCTCACGTATATTATCATCGGTAATGCGGCCCGTTCGGGCGAGTTTGACCAGCACAACATCAGCTTCCGAAGCGATACCCCGGTAAAAGCCGTTTGAGAGCGAACCATTGCCCGCCGCCACGACTGAAGTCATCATACCGTGCCAGCTAGCGACGTCCGGCTGAAAAAGCGAAGCAAGGTCGCCGTCGGCATCGGGCAGATTGCGATAGGCGACGATGCGGTTGCTCGGCGTCGTCAGATCGACGTGTGGATAAAACCCCGAGTCGAGAAAAGCGATGGTCACGCCACGCCCGGTAAATCGTTCGTCGGCGTCGAGCCGCAGCGGTGTCGAGAGCACATGCGATCCGTCTTTCTGCATCGCCGCGTCCGCGATGATGTTCTCCTTGGCTCTCTCAAATATCCGCACACAACGAACACATACCGAGCCGAAATCGCCCGTGTCGGGCGCGTTGGCCCTGATCAGGCGTTCGACATCGGCCTCAAGCGTGTCGAGCAGGACAAATTCGTCGCGTCCCTCACGGGCACAGACCGGACAGGCGTGATCGCCCGCGGCAAAATCGGCGACCGTACCGGGTATATCGACTTGAGATAAGCGTTGCAGGGGCATTGTGACGGTTTCAAGTTTTTCACAACGTGCGGTTAAAATCAATTTGCAGGACCAGTCCGCGGCGGACCGCTGCGGGAGCCGAAAACCGGAATATGTCGACGAGCTCAAACAAAAAGATCGGCCTCGTGCTTTCGGGCGGCGGTGCCCGCGGATTTGCCCACGTCGGCGTGCTCAAGGTGCTCGAGCAGCACGGTATCCGCTTTGACCTGATCGCCGGGACATCGGCCGGGTCGATCGTCGGGGGAGCCCTGGCGTCCGGGATGAACGCCGCCGAGATCGAGGCGATGGCTCGACGAATCAGTTGGCTGAACACGATCAGGCCGACGCTGCCGTTCCGCGGGCTGTTATCAACCGCCCCGATCGGCAAGTTTCTTGCTCGCGAACTGCCGGTGACCCGGTTCGAGGACCTGCCGACGCCATTTGCCGCCGTGGCCTATGATCTGGCCGCCGGCCGCGAAGTGGTCTTCAGCGGCAGCGGCGACCTGATCCACGCCATTCGTGCCAGTTGCTCCGTACCGCTGCTATTCGCCCCGGTCAGGGACAGCGAGGGCCGGGTGCTGGTCGACGGTGGAGTAACATCAGTGATGCCGGTCGATGTGATGCGTGAGATGGGCGCCGATATCGTGATCGCCGTCGATCTGATCGCGTGCGGCGGTGTCTATCCGCGAAAACCCCGAAACGTAGTTTCGATCGGCGTCCGGTCGGCTCTCACGCTGATCCGAACCGCGTCGGGCAGCCAGACAAGTTCCGCGGACGTCGTCATCATCCCGCAGATCGCCCATCTCCGCCCCGACCAGCTCGGCAAACGGGACGAGTTTATCGCTCTCGGCGAAGCCGCGGCCGCCGCCTCGATCGACGAGATCATCGCTTTAACCCAATAAGATCTCAATAATTTACGTTTTGTCGCTTGCAAACCGACTGCGCGGTCGTGCATCATAATCAACGTTAGCCCTGCTCTCGCGCATCAACGGTGATGCGCCCCGATACTACATAGGTCTTGTTCGACGGCGTTTAGGATAGTTCGAGGGTTGGTTGTTTTGAGGTAATAGAAGTAGCTCGATGACGAGCATCCGAGGCGCGATCTCTTCGGGGGGCTGACCGTAACCCCCAAGGCACTACATCCGAAATCGAAACTTCTAATGAACTTCCCTTCAGCGGGGAAAAGGTAAATATTTACATGTCAATGAAACTTTATGTAGGAAATCTCTCATTCCAGACCTCGAGCTTCGAGTTGGAAGAATTGTTTGCGACTGTCGGTACCGTTGAGTCGGCCACCGTGGTCGAAGACCGTGAAACCGGACGTTCGCGTGGTTTCGGCTTTGTCGAAATGGCGTCACAGGAAGACGGTGAAAAGGCAATTGCCGAATTTAACGGCAAGGAAGTCAGCGGCCGCGAGATCAAGGTCAACGAAGCCAAGCCCCGCGAAGATCGCGGCGGTTACGGCGGCGGCGGCCGTGGTGGCTACGGCGGCGGCCGCGGCGGCAATCGCGGCGGTGGCGGCGGTTACGGCGGCGGCGGCAACTACGGCGGCGGTTCGAATCGCTGGTAGTTTCGGCACAGACCCGATCGAAGTAGGCTGTCCGGTTCGATCCGGACAGCCTTTTTTTGCGTTACCGCTCAGGTTGCACTTAATTCCGCTTAGGCCTTACGACGGGCTTTGTTTTCGGGCCCGCCGTCGGCCGTATCCCTGATTGAAATGAAGCCGCACCGTCCGGACTCCCTGACGAAGGGCGGATCTCAAAAACTACATCCCTGGCAAATTTCCCTTCAACAAAAACCTCGACCTTGTATTTCCCTGCGTTCCATTTATCGTACGGCTTGCCGGTAAAGTTCACGCGGCTTTGCCCTTGCTTTGTCGTATAGCTAGTCGTTACGACCTTGGTCTCGGGCTTGACGCCCGGCACGGCCACCGCGACGAAGTTCATCTTGACGGTCACGGGCTCGGCGGTATCGAGTTGGACAACGCAATAGATCGGGATATCCGTAGTAAAGAAGGTCGAAACCGCCTCGCCGGCCTTACCGTTGCCGTCGTCGCGGGCCAAATATACCTCATCGACGGCGGCGGCACTCTGTCCGAACGCCGCGATATTTGCCGCAAGTAAGATCAGGCCGAAAATTAGGGTCTTCACCGATATTCCTCCAAAACCGCGTCTGTTGGCTTAGAACCGCGCCGCTTCCGAAAAGTTGCATCACGCCGGCCGCAAAAACGCGGACAATGCTATAATCGCCTGTCCCTATGCGATTTATCTTCACCCGGAGAGCATATATCCTGCTTGCACTCGGCATCGTACCGCTGTCGCTTTCGTGGAAGATCCCGGAGCTGCGGACGGCGGTATTTGCTTTCGACGCACTGCTGATCGCCGCCGCCGTCGCGGATTACGTGCTGAGCCGAAAGCTGCCTGATGAATTTTCGATCCGACGCGAATTCTCGGCCCGCTTCGCGATCGGTGACGCCGTCAAGGTCAGCCTGATCGTCCAAAATCTGACTTCGCGGAGCTTTTATATCAAGGTCAAGGACGAGTACCCCGCCGATATGATGCTCGAGGACGGTCGAGAGGCGGAATTTGCGGTGCCGCCGCAGTCGGACGTCGAGTTCTTTTACCACGTGACCCCTCCCAAACGCGGTAGCTATGAGTTCGGGCGGACAGCCGTACGATATATGTCGCGCCTCGGGCTGGTCTGGTGCCAGGCTGAGCTTGGGTCTCCGCAGATCGTGAAGGTATATCCGAATATGCGTCGTGCCCGTGAGATGGAGCTCAAAGCCCTCGGGGCACGCTCGTTTCTGGCGATCCAGCGTCGTGCCGTTCGTCGGGGCGAAGGCCGCGAATTTGAGTCGATGCGGGATTATGTTCGCGGGGACGAACTGCGGCATATCTCCTGGACCGCGACCGCCCGGCGTTCCAAGCTGACCACGCGGCAATACCAGATCGAACGCGACCAGACCGTGATGATCGCCATCGATGCCGGCCGTCTGATGACCGGCCGCATCAACGACGAGACCAAGTTTGACACTGCGGTCCACGCCAGTCTGGCGTTGATGTCGGCGTGTAACCGGGCCGGCGACAATTGCGGCCTCGTTGTGTTCGGCCGACGCGTCCGCCGCTTTGTCCCGCCCAAACGCGGCCTTGAGCACATCGACAGCGTGCTCGAGTCGCTCTACGATCTGGAACCGGACCTCATCGAGCCCTCGTACGCCCGCGGATTTCAGTACATTGCGTCAAATTTGAAAAAGCGCGCGTTCGTTGTGATACTGACCGACGTCGTCGACAAGGACAGTTCAAAAGATCTGATCCATTCACTGCGGCTTTTGCGGCCGAGGCACCTGCCGCTTGTCGCCACGCTCGGCGACCGCGACCTCTCTGCCGCGGTCAGTCAGGTACCCGGCGACATCAAGGATGTTTTCACGCAGTCCGCCGCCGAGGAGATCATTCACCAACGCGAAACCGCTCTTCGGATGGTTGAGACGCTCGGCGGACTGGCTCTGGATGTCACCTCCCGGACGCTTGCCCCGCGGCTGCTCGAAAGCTATCTGAGGGTCAAGGAGCGAGGCCTGCTTTGAAGCCCGATAGTTTGTTTTGCGGTTGAAGCCATTATAATATTTCGATACCAATGAATAAGCGATTTAGCCTAGTTTTGATCAAGCCGTCGCACTATGACGACGACGGCTATGTGATCCAATGGTATCGTTCTGCGATACCGTCTAATTCGCTTGCCGCTCTTTACGGCCTGTCGCTCGAATGTGCCCGCGATCGAGTCCTCGGCGACGGCGTTGACATCGAGATCCACGCCTTTGACGAAACCAACACCGTTATCCGCATCGACCGGATGGCCTCGCTCATCGAGGCTGCCGATAATGGCATGGTGATGCTCGTCGGCGTTCAGTCCAATCAGTTTCCGCGTGCTCTCGACCTCGCCCGCCCGCTCCGCGAACGCGGCATCAAGGTCGGGATAGGCGGATTTCACGTATCGGGCACGATGGCTATGCTCAAGGAGCGTGATCCCTACGTTCAAAAGGCGTTGGACATCGGTGTTTCATTGTTTGCGGGCGAGGCCGAGGGCCGTCTCGGCCAGGTGCTGATCGACGCGTTCAATGACGAATTGCGGCCGGTCTATAACTTCATGGACGACCTTCCCAACATCGAAGGCGTTGCGTCGCCGCTGTTGCCTGCCGAGCGCGTGCATTTGACCGCCGGAGCGACGACCAGCTTTGACGCCGGCCGCGGCTGTCCTTTTACTTGTTCGTTTTGCACGATCATCAATGTCCAGGGTCGAAAATCACGCCGGCGTTCGCCCGAAGACATTGAAAAGATCGTCCGTGCCAACGTCGCTCAGGGCCTGCATTCGTTCTTTATAACTGATGACAATTTCGCCCGAAACAAGGACTGGGAAGTCATCCTGGATAAGCTGATAATCCTTCGCGAAGGTGAAAAGCTGAATATCAGTTTTATCATCCAGGTCGATACGCTTTGTCATAAGCTGCCGAACTTTATCGAAAAGGCAAAACGGGCGGGCGTTAAGCGTGTTTTCATCGGGCTTGAGAATATCAATCCCGACAGCCTGCTTGGGGCAAAGAAACGTCAAAACAAGATCACCGATTACCGGCAGATGCTGCTGGCGTGGAAACACGCCGGCATCGTTACCTACTGCGGTTACATTCTCGGCTTTCCGGGAGATACGCCCGAGTCGATAATCAACGATATCGAGATCATCAAACGCGAGCTGCCGGTCGATATGCTCGAGTTTTTTTACCTGACGCCGCTTCCCGGTTCTGAGGATCACAAGCGTCTCCACGAATCGGGGACCGCGATGGATGAGGACCTGAATAAATACGACCTCAACCACGACGTCACCGACCACCCGACAATGTCGCGGGACGAATGGCGTGAAACGTACCGCAAGGCCTGGGAAACCTATTACACGGACGAACACGTCGAGACCGTGCTCCGCCGCTGTATCGCTACCGGGACCAGCCCCGGCAAAACGATGTTCTTCATCGTTTGGTTCAAAGGCTGTATCAATATCGAAGGCGTTCATCCGCTCGAAGGCGGATTCCTGCGGATCAAGTCGCGGCGGAACCGGCGGTCGGGTATGAAGATCGAAAGCCCGCTGGTATTTTACCCAAAGTATTTTGCCGGGACGCTCCGCAGGCAGTTTCGCTGGATATCGCTTTACGTTCGAATGAGACTGATCTATATGCGGGTCCGCAAGGATCCCGACCGTTTAGCCTATATGGACACCGCGCTTGAGCCCGTTACTGACCACGAAGAGGATCGCGAGATGTTTCGCTCGGAATCGGCAAAAAGCTACCTCGAAAAGGTCCATCGCATCGAACGAGTCAGCCGCGGCGAGGCCGTTTAGGACCGGCTCGGAGAAATTGAATTCTATGAAATACAGATTGTTGCTGTTGATGTCGATCGTCATATCGTTTGCCGTTTCGGCAAGCGGTCAGGGCCAGTGGAAGGAATATAAGTCGGCCGACCACCAGTTCAGTACGCAGGTGCCCTGTGAGATCGAGACGTCCAGGGAAAATATCGGGACTGCCGAGGCCCCGCAGTTTCAGACCTTTTATGAATGTTCGGCGGACGGCGTCTATTACAACATCTCTGTAAATGACATCACCAAGAGTGCGGTCGCCGATAACGAACTGCTGATCGCGTTTCAAAAAGGTATGCTTGAGGGTTTTGGCGGTAAACTTTTGACCGACAGTGCCATCACGCTCGGGCCGGTACCCGGGCGGCGGTTGACCGCCGGGGCCAAACTCGGCGAGATCGACGCGTTGATCGAGTGTCTGATATATAAGACGAGCGACCGGATATTCTCGGTAGCGGTCGTGGCCGCAACGACCAATAAATCGTCAGATAAGGGTAATTTTCTGACGTCGTTCAAATTCCAGAATAAATAGGTTCACAATGTCCATCGATCAAGTAATTTTGGTGATCTATACCACCAAATACCGCCTCGGCGGCCATCAGTTTCCGGTGGTCGCCCGAACTATTGCCGACGAACGGATCGAAGCCGGTTTCGGCGGCGAGGTGATAACACGCGCTGTCGAAAGCAAGCGCGATGTCCTGCAGGCGATCGCCGAGATCAGGGACGCGGGCAAGGTGATCAAGGAGTTTCACTTTGTCGGACATTCGGGAATGTACGGGCCGATGTACGGCACGGTCGCGTTTCCGGAACAATTCTCGCCGTACGAATGGGAACAAATGGACATCCCGTTTGCCGAGGATGGCTCAGCCTACTTCTTTTGCTGCCGTTCGGCCCGTTGGTTCGCCCCGTTCTTTGCTCGGACGTTCAACGTCCCGGCTTACGGTTTCTTTTGGTACACGACATTTTCGCGAAGCAAGGATAAGTACATTGCGGCCGGTGACCGAACCGACGGCAAACTCTATACGATCGGCTGCAAGGGCCGCAAATCGCACGGATTTCTGGCTTCGGCCCAAAAGCGATTGGGCTTTATGCCCGCTGAGGAGATGAAACGGTTCGAGCCGCGTCCGCCTGACGGTGACACGTCGTATGATCACGTAGCTGAATTATACGACGCGGCGTTTCAGGACATTCGCGTTCGGCAGGACGAGTGGAAGTGGCTCAACGAACACCTGCCCGAGGGTGCGGTGGATATGCTCGATATCGGCTGCGGCAACGGAGCACTGTTATACGCACTTCGCGACCGTATCAACAGCGGCGTCGGTGTCGATGAATCGGGCGGCATCATCGAGCGGGCTCGGCTGAAAAACGCCGAGAATAAGCATATCTCGTTCCAGAAGATCGACGGCCCGGTTCTGCCGTTCCCGGATAACTCGTTTGACGTCGTCACGTCGCTGATGTCGTTTCGCTATCTCGACTGGGACCCGCTTTTGGCCGAAATAAAACGCGTGATGCGGCCCGGCGGCAAGTTTTTGATCATCGATATGGTCACCGTGCCGGTCGCCGTCGCCGAGTATCCGCGACTGATCGGCGACAAGTTACGGACGATGAAGCATCAAAAGGCAAACGCCCGGTTCGACGCCGCTTTGCAGCGGCTTGTCTCGCATCCGGATTGGAAAAAGATGCTTGAGTATAACCCGATACGCTCGGAACATGAGATGAAGTGGTATCTCGAAAGCCGCTTTCCGGGCCAAAAGATGGAGATCCTGAACATGGCTTGGCACTCGCGAATCGTGGCTTTTGATAGCGGCCCGGTCGAAAATGGGATCGACGCCAAACTCACTTATCCGTAAACGAAATACGATGGCCGGCAGATTAGGGATCATTGATTGGGGCATCGGCGGCGTCAGCATTTATCGGCTCATTAAGAAGCAGATCGGCGACGTTCCTGTCACATATTTCTCGGATACGGGGGCGACGCCGTACGGCAGACTGCCGCGCCGCGAGCTTGCCGAACGCCTTGATGAAGTTATCCGCTACCTGACGCTCAGCGGCGTCACCCACGTGGTCATCGGCTGCAACGCGGCAAGTACGGCGATCCCGGATCTTTCAGTTCACGAAATACCCGTCGAAGGCGTGATCGAACCGGCGATCCGACTCACAGCCGGCCTGGCCCCGGCTCGCCTAGGCGTGATCGGCGGGCGTCGGACCATCACATCAGGAGCCTACCGCAAAGCGCTTTCATCCCGCGGGATCTCGGTCAAACAGCGTGTCGCCCAACCCCTTTCGGCATTGATCGAAAGCGGCGACGTCGACTCTGAGAACTTACGGGCGGCCGCGGGCAAGATACTCGGCCCGCTCCGCAACTGTTCCCACATTCTGCTCGCATGCACTCATTACCCTGCCATTACGGGCGTTTTGCAGGAGTTGGTCTCATCGGAAACACAGTTTATCGACCCGGCATCGGAGATGATCGATATCGTCCGCCGATGGCGGCTGCCGAAAACGGGCGGCGATGTGTTTCTGACGACGGGTGATGCCGCGTCGATGAGATCGTCCGCGGCAAAGGCGTTTGGCGTTACGATCGCCGAGGTCACCACCATCTCCATCTGATCGGCCGCAAGCCGGTGATACGTTTTTCGTTCTTCAGTTGTATCGGGCGATACTTTGCCCGTTGAGGAACGAATATGAGAAACAGAATTTTTTCGGCTTTCTTTCTTGCGATTGTTATCGGTGCATCGGTATTCGTGACATCGGCCCAAGATCTCCCTGCGGGAAACTGGAAACTGACCGCCTACAACTTCCGACAAAAGATCGCGTATCCGATCAGCGATAAACTGATAACACTAAACATCGACCCGGACGGCAAGATCGGCGGACGCTCAGGCTGCAACGTCTATGGCGGCAGCTATTCTTTCGAGGGCGGCAACCTGGCTATCAGCGATATTTTCTCTACGATGATGGCGTGCGACGAACCGCTGATGTCATTCGAGCGAACTTACTACGACGTACTCCGGGATTCCGACAATTTTACATTCGAAAGCGGGACTCTGACGATCATGGATTCCAAGACCAAGAGCTTTGTAAGGTTTGAACGGGAAAACAAACCGAAACCGAGAAATAAGTGCTGAGCCTGCGCTCAGGATGCCTTTTCCGGCTATACTGTTGCGAACGGCTGACGGCCGACGAGAGCCAGATAACCGTACATCACCACGCCCGAAAAGACGCCGGTCGCGATCTTGACGCCGGCCGGCAGTGCTGACGGCGATAGAAAGCCCTCGATCGTGCCGGCCACGACCAGAAAACACGCACAGCCGATGACGATCTTGGCTGCCTCGATCCCCTTTTTCTTTAGTGCCTGGGCACGGGTCAGGTCGCCCGGGTCGATCATCGCGTAGCCGATCATCATTCCTGCTCCGCCGCAAAAGAAGATGCACGAGAGTTCGATCACGCCATGCCCGACGACAAAACTCGCCAGCGAATTTCCAAACGCCGGATCTATCTGATAGCAGGCCGCAAAGACGCTGCCCAGACGCGCTCCCTCAAACGCGAGGTCATAAAACGCCCCGACGCCAAAGAACGCTCCGAAAGCAAAGACCCGGAACGTAACAATTATGTTGTTGGACATTATGTGGCTGGCGCCGACCTGATTGGCGTCGTTCAGCGACTCCCACCAGTGATTATTTGCTCTTATTTCATCGGTGATGCCTGATAAAGCGACAAAGTGGGTGAAATCGAGGTCGAGCCATGTCGCGACGAAGCCGAACGCGGCGAACGCGGCAAACACACCGAAGGCAATTGCCATATACTTCCAATTTGCCCGAAACGCCTCCGGAAACTCATGTGCGAAAAAACGCCAGATGAGTCCGACGCCGTCGCTTTCTGAGCGGTATATTCGGCCGTGTGCACGGATCACAAGACTATTCAGATAGTTGATCAGTTTCGGGTCACGAGTCTCGGCCCGGGCAATGGCGAGGTCGGCGGCCGCCCTTCGGTACAACTCGCCAAACTCTCGGACCTCAACTCGAGACAGCCCCCGAAGCCCGCTTCCGTGCATCATTGACAAAAGGTCCTCGAGCCGCTGCCAATTGTTCTTGTTGTCGTCCAAAAAACGATTCATTGCCTTTCGCGAATTATGCGACGGCGTATTGCCATTCGCAAGTCCCAAATCTAAAATCGAACCTTACCCTATGTCAGACGCCGTCAGGAAATATCACGAAGAGGACGAGATCGGCAAAACCTACGATCTCCGCGTCGCCCGGCGTTTGCTCAGATATCTCAGGCCGTACTGGCGTCTGGCGGCCGCGGCCCTGACGCTGACCTTGCTGACCAACATTTTGATCAGTACCCAGCCATATTTTACCAAGATGGCTGTGGACGATTTTATCGAGCCAGGCCGAACGGACGGCATATGGCTTTTCGCGTTGGCGTTTTTCGGGGTTTTCCTGTTTCGCTTTATTTTCTCGTACGTTCAGGAGATCTTGCTGAACAATGTCGGGCAAAAGGTGATGTTCGACCTGCGAAGCGAATTGTACGCCAAGCTGCAAAAGCAGGAAGTTGCGTATTACGACCAATATCCGGTCGGCCGTACGATGACCCGTTTGACGGGTGACGTCGACGCCCTTAATGAACTTTTCACTTCGGGTGTGATCGACGTGCTCGGCGATCTGGTCATTATCATCGCGATCGTCGGGATAATGTTCTGGATGGACTGGAAATTGGCCCTCGTGTCGCTCGTTACGGTCCCGCTGCTTTTCACCGCGACGAACTGGTTTCGCAAACACGCTCGCACCGGCTTTGACAAAGTACGCACGCGCAACGCCAAACTGAACGCATTTCTGCAGGAATACATCTCCGGGGCCCAGACGGTCCAGCTCTTTAACGCTGAAGCCAAAGCTCAGAGCCGTTTTCGCGTGATCAACGACGACTATCGCAAGGCGAATATCGAGACCATCTATTATTACGCGATATTCTATCCGTTGGTCGACTTTATCGGTGCCGTCGGTATCGCGGTCGTGATATTTGCGTTCGGTTTTGAGACACTCAGCGGACTTTCCGCCGCCGGTGCGGCCCTCACGGTCGGCATTTTGGCGTCATTCATTCAATATTCCCT
>CALDGX010000187.1 GCA_937941715.1 uncultured Chloracidobacterium sp.
ACGCTCAGAGCGACGGATGAGAATTTTGAGCCGATCAGCATCGACCTGTACGATCCGAAGGAATGGAACCGTTACGGGTGGAACGCGATAAACGACGACGGCTTTCCGGCCCAGTTTCGACTGGCCGAGCGGCGGGCGGCCCCAGAGTTCTTTGCTTCGGCATTGTCGCGGGCAAAGCGGCTGCATGAGGCTCTGGCGGCCGGTGCAGGCTCGAACGGGCCCGGATTGTTCAACATTGTCGGTGCGGCGTGCAATGACGCCCTGGACCTGATAGTGCTCCGGCGTGACAAGAAGACCGATCGGTGGATAACGATGTTCAAGCCGGTCTCGTTCATAAAGGATACGGGCGACAAGGTCACAAATGACGAATTGAAAGAACTGATGCTCGCCGACGGTGACGGCGTAGTGACCAGAAGGTCGCTCGAGACCGACACCCAGACACGTTTTGCCGGGAACCCGGTATTGAAGCCGGCGTCGAGCAAGTTCGTTTGCGAGGAACACAACAAACTCGCGGCGAACGGCGAGGTCCAGGATTATCTGATGCGACTATTCGAGATAGTTCCGGCAAGTGAAAAGGCGGCGAACTGAGGCCGGGCCGGCAGCAATTAGAATTTGATTTATTACGACAAGTGCGGCCGACAGGGCGTACCTGTTGAGAACGGCAGGTTTGTTATTTCAGCGTTTGAGACCGCGTCCGTCGGTATTGACCCAATGCCGCCGGAAACGCGTTAGTCGAGTAAAGTTTGATGTCAACAGAACTTATTAAAGTCACAATAAACGAACAGGATTTCGAGGTCGAAAAAGGTGCCCGTCTGATCGACGTGTGCCGCGAAAAGGGCTTCGGCATCCCGTCATTCTGTTATTACCACGACCTCGCACTTCAGGCCTCGTGCCGCATGTGCCTGGTCCGCATCGATAAGATGCCCAAGCTCCAGACGTCGTGCACCATCTCATGTACCGACGGTATGGTGGTCACCACGCAGAGTGAAGAGGTTGAAAAAGCACAGCGGGCGATGGGTGAATTTCTGCTTGCCAACCACCCGCTCGATTGCCCGGTGTGCGACCGCGGCGGCGAGTGCGAACTGCAAGAGGTGATCTTCGATTGGGGCGACGTCGAACAGCGTTTTTCTGAAAAGAAGGACGCCCAGCCCGAAAAATACCTTTCGCCGATCGTCGCCAACGATCCGCAGCGATGCATTCTCTGCAAACGCTGCACACGCGTTTGTGACGAATGGATGGGCGAAGACGCGATCGAGGCCGGCAACCGCGGAGCCAACACCGTGATCGGCACGTACGGCGGCTGGCTCAACTGCTCGCAATGCGGCAACTGTATCGAAGTTTGTCCGACCGGAACGCTGCTGGACGGTGTTTACCGTCACGAAACGCGTCCGTGGGAACTCGATCAGACCGTTTCGACGGACGTTTACGGTTCGGACGGTATGCAGATAAGCATCGGGTCACGCGGGGGGACGATCCATCGCATCGTCGCCCGCGACCGTTACGTTAACGGCCTGAACGGCGAGTTTCTGGATGTAAAGGCTCGTTTTGCACATGGCTTTGTTGATCATCCGGACCGCATCAAGACGCCGATGATCCGCTATTCAAAAGGCGGCAAGCTGATCCCGGCGACGTGGGACCAGGCCGT
>CALDGX010000188.1 GCA_937941715.1 uncultured Chloracidobacterium sp.
GAGCAGATGTGATCGGTGATATCCGGCTCGCCCATGATCTTGCACGACAGCGTCTTGCAGATCTGGATGTGGTGCCGCCCGATGGGCCGCAGGTTGAACATCGAATAGAACGTCGCCGTCTCCCAGACGTCCGTCACCTCGAGGTTCAGGAACTTTGCCAGAAAATTGACGCCCGGATTATCGATCCATCCGCCGCGTTCACGCTGCACGACAAAGAGCAGCGGGATCAGCGCCGAACGCGTACGTTCAGCGGGATATTTTGCCAAATGCGACTTCATCTCCTCGACGACCGCCGGCGAAAACTCGGCGACCTCGTCGGAAACGATGATCTTGTCGGTAAAACTTGTCGGAGTTGCTGCTGCCATGATTATCTATCGATCTCCCCAAGCACGATGTCTAAACTGCCGATGACGGCGACCACGTCGGCGATCATCTCACCCTCGGCCATTACCGGCAGGGCGGATAGGTTGACGAAGCTCGGCCCGCGGAAATGCACCCGCTCAGGCTTTGGCCCGCCGTTCGATTTCATATACACGCCGAGTTCGCCCTTTGACGCCTCGATCGCGTGATAGACCTCGCCCTCGGGCACGTTAAAGCCCTCGGCGACGATCAGGAAGTGGTGAATGAGCGAGTCCATATGCTTGCGCATATCGTCGCGGTCGGGCAGGACCACCTTCGGTGCGTCCGCCTTGATCGGTCCCGGCTTCAATCTTTCGAGCGCCTGCCGGACGATCTTGTACGACTCGGTCAACTCGCGCATGCGGACCTTGAACCGCGACCAGACGTCACCGTCCGGTTCGGTCGGAACCTCAAAATCGTACGTCTCGTAGCCCGAGTACGGGTCGTCCCGCCTGAGGTCGAGATCGACGCCGCTGCCGCGAAGGCTCGGGCCCGTCAATCCCCACGAGATCGCGTCCTCGCGCGAGATGATCCCGATATTCTTGGTGCGGCTCTGCCAGATCGTGTTTCCGGTGACGAGCGTGTCAAAGGTTTTAAGTGCGTCCGGAAAATCCGCCAGAAACTGCTTGACGCGGTTATCAAATCCGGCCGGCAGGTCCATCATCAGGCCGCCGATGCGAAAATAGCTGGGCGTCATCCGTCCGCCCGACGCCGACTCGATGAGGTTGAGGATCTTTTCGCGTTCCTTAAAGGTGAACCAGAACGGCGTCATCGCTCCCATATCGAGACACGACGTTCCGAGCCAGACCATGTGCGACGCGATACGCTGCAGTTCGCACATCAAAACGCGGATCACCTGGGCACGTTCGGGGATCTCAAGCCCCAAAAGCTTTTCGGCGGCCATCACGTATGCGAGGTTGTTGCCGAGCGGGTTGAGATAGTCCATTCGGTCGGTAATGACGATGCCCTGTTGGTACTTTCGGTACTCAAAGAGCTTTTCCATTCCGGTATGGAGATAGCCGATGTCCGGGATCGCCTTGATGACGAGTTCGCCGTCGAGCCTCAGATCGAGACGCAAAACCCCGTGTGTCGAGGGGTGCTGCGGGCCCATCGAGAGGGTCATCTGCGATTCGAGTGCCGAATCCATGACCTCGTACTGGCCGGGTATATTTTCTACTGCAACGCTCATATTTTAGTGGATCGCTGATCGTAAACCGAGAATGGCAGGGCCTGTGGCGATCGTTCCGTTTCCGTTCGCGGCCCGGTCCATTCTAGTTCATGCTGTACGGCTCATAGCCGCGCAGCGGATAATCCTTTCGCAACGCATGCCCGTCAAAATCAGACGGCAGCAGTATGCGGCGCAGGTCAGGGTGGCCCGTGAACTTAATGCCTAACAGGTCATAGGTCTCGCGCTCGTGCCACTCGGCCGTGCGCCAGACGGTCGTAGCCGATTCGACGCTCGGGTCGTCATCGCTGAGCAGGACCTTCAGCCGCAGGCGTTTATGGTGAACCGTACCGAACAGGTGATAGTTGACCTCGAACCGCGGATCTTCCTCGGGCCCGCGGTCGGCACCGCACAGGTCGGCGAGCATATCAAAGCCCTGACTGTCGCGGAGAAATTCGCAAATGTCGATGACGGCGTCGCGCGGCACCGTAACGGTCACCTCACCGTGAGCTTCGGCTACGGCCGAGACCCATTCACCGTTCTTTTCCCTGATCTTTTCGACGAAATCCAAAAGAGTTGACATAACAAACTTTCCTACCGAACCCTCAACCACACGGCGGTCCATTTACCATTTATGATATCGATACCGCCCCACGTGCCGCGCACGATCCGGCGGCCACTACCCGCCGCCCGGCCGCGATAACGGCCTGCGGCGATGTCGCCTTTTGCCCGGATGACGCGATAGCCGTTGATCCTGAAATTGCCGCTGCGTCGATCGAATACGGCATTGAAAAACTCGCGTCCTGAATTCTTGCGGTCACTCGACAGCCAGTCAAAATAGCCCCTGTACCGGGACGCGTTTCCGGCGGACCTTCGTGAGCTTAGCCTCATCGACCCCGACCATTTCAAGCCTTCTTCGTCCTTGCCCGTGACGCGCCAAAGTCCGAGCTTTGGTGGTGTCCGGCCAGTCCCCGCCTGTGCGTTCGCCGCGTTCGGTAAAAGACCGAGCATTACGAAAACCGCCAGGGCGATGAAGATGCTTTTTGCCATTATGAGCTCTTTCGGCGTTCGTGTTTCGACGGCACCGAGTACGGCCGCGAAGCACTGTTTTGGGCAACCTCGGCCTGGACGTCGCGTTCGAGAGCCGTGCCTTCCGTCACCGGCAATGTGCCCGGCACGATCGATTCACGCGATTCGGTCTCGAACGTGTCGCGGCGGTCCTTGACCGACTCTTTCATGATCTTGTCCTGGAGCATCGTGATGGCGTGGACAAGCATTTCCGGACGCGGCGGGCAGCCGGGCACGTAAATGTCGACCGGGACGATCTTGTCGACGCCCTGGACGATCGCGTAATTGTCAAAAACGCCGCCCGACGTGGCACAAGCGCCCATCGAGATGACCCATTTCGGCTCCGGCATCTGATCGTAGATACGACGCAGAACCGGTGCCATCTTGCGCGAAACGCGGCCCGACACGATCATCACGTCGGCCTGTCGCGGGCTGGCCCGGAACGTCTCAGCGCCAAATCTCGAGAGGTCGTTACGGGCCGCGACCGTATTCATCATCTCGATCGCGCAGCAAGCCAGTCCGAATGTCGCCGGCCAAAGGCTGCTCTTGCGGGCCCAGTTGACTACCGCGTCGAGTTTGACCGTCACGACATCAGGCAATGATTCAAATAGTGTATTTTCGAGACCCATTTTGTATTATGCCGCCCTCTTGATCTCACGGTTTTGCCGTGCCATTTCTTTTGCTTCGGCCCGGGCCTCAGCACGCGCCTGCAGTCCCCAATCGAAGATGCCTTTTCGCCAGACGTAGATATAGCCCACGATCAGCGTCGCGATAAACACGAGTATTTCAATGAATGCAATGGTGCCGAAGGCAATGCCCGATATCTTTTGCTCATCGAGCAGGCTCTTGAAAGCAACGGCGAACGGGATGATGAAAAGGACTTCGATGTCGAAGAGGAGGAATATGACCGCGACCGTGTAAAACTTGACCGAGTACTTGTCGTGGGCCGAACCGACCGGGTCCTTGCCGCACTCGTACGGCATCAGCTTGGTCGCGGTTCTCTTTCTCGGACCGATCAGCGTTGTAACGAGCAACTGGCTCGCCGTAAAGCCCGCCCCGACCAGGAACATGACGGCTAGCGGAGCGTAATCCATTAGGCTGAATTCTGACATTTAGACCCCTGAACCTACCTCTTGAAAAAATATGCCGCGAGCAGGAATCTTCCTGCTAATACCGCGTTAGTTTGAGACTTTTGGCACAAACTCAATCGTAAGTTAAGCCTGTATTGGTGTCAAGGCAGTCCGACGAGCGTTTTGACCTATCTTCGGCGGCCCGCAATTCAAACTAATTCGTTGACCGCAAACGAGCCCGTATGCTAATTTCAAGAGTGGCAGACCGTGCCGGAAAACCGCCATTATCCCACTTCGCCAATGGATAAAAATAAGCTGTGATCGCTGGTTTTAATACAGATATAGAGTTCGACGGTGTCGTTTATCACGTCCAGACCGAAGACAAAGGGCTGCCGTCGCGCAAGATAATCTCGCTTGTTTACGACCGCGGCACTATCCTGGCCAGCAAACGGACCAATTATGACGACCTCGCCGCCGAGGACGTCGTTGAGGCGACTGTCGCCGAACGAGTCCAAAAACAACACAAACTGATCTGTGCCGCGATCCGTGCCGGACGCATCAACGAACTTAAAGCAATGACCGCGAGGGCCAGTGCGGCCAAGGCCGCCGAGGCTTCGCAGGCACAGCCCGAACCGGTGCAGGCGGTGGTTCCGACGCCGGTCGCGAGGGTCGAGACGCAGCGGATCGTCACGTTCACGCCGCCGGAAACGCCGGCCGAGCCGCCGATCGCCGCACCGATCGAACTGCCGGCATCGGTCGTAACGCAGGAATTTACGGCGGACGAGTTCTTTGACGCCCCTATATTTGAGGATGTCGAGATCATCGAAGACGATATCCTGCTTCCGGCCGAGGCCGTTGCCGTCGTCAGCGAGCTTTCGGGCAAGGAACGCCCGGCGAACCAGAAACTCAGCATTGAACTGCTCGGCGAGTCAAAATTCAAGGGCGGCGACCGCGTTACCGTTACGGCCATGATCTGCCGCGGGACCGACCGAAAGGTGGTCGCTGACGCTCAGATAATGATCAAGGTCCTCGGGTCGAGCTTTCGCCCGGTCATTTTTCACGCAAATACCGACAGTAACGGCGTTGCACGCGTGCACCTGCAGCTGCCGCATTTCACATCCGGCCGCGCCGCCCTGCTGCTCCGCGCCTCGCACGGCGGCGAAGAGATCGAACTGCGGCGGATCGTCACGCCCGGTTGATCGGCTGCCCGTTTTATACCGTCACAAATTTGAATTTCTGACCGCCAAAGCCCAAAATTGGCGTTGATGGCAAATATCACCGTGTATGTTAACGGCGAAGCTCGTCAGGTCGAGCCCCGCACGCACCTGGCCGAATTGCTCGACCGCCTTGAGCTGCCGCATCAGCGTGTCGCGATCGAACTCAACCGTTCGGTTGTCCGCCGCGCCGATTGGCCTCAGACGGCCGTCAGCGACGGCGACCGGATCGAGGTCGTCCACTTTGTCGGCGGCGGATGATCGGCGGGCGGTTACGTCGTGGATTGCCTTATCAACGGCTTTGCGTGAAAATTGACGTAACGCTATGTCAGACACATTTTCACTCGCAGGTACAACGTTTAACTCACGCCTTATTATCGGCACCGGCAAGTATCGGTCGTATGACGAGATGAAGGCCGCCCACGCTGCATCGGGGGCCGAGATGGTCACCGTCGCGGTCAACCGCGTGCCGCTCGACGGTTCGAGCGAGTCGTTTCTCGACCACCTCGATCCGCAGATGAAGATACTGCCCAACACGGCGGGCTGTTACGACGCGGACCACGCCATCCGCACCGCTCGCCTTGCACGCGAGGCGCTCGAGACCGACTGGATCAAGCTCGAGGTCATCGGCGACCCGGTCACCCTGCTGCCGGACAATGAACAAACGCTCGAAGCCGCCAAAATACTCGTGAAAGAGGGTTTTATCGTCCTGCCGTATTTCACTGACGACCTGATAATGGCCAAAAAGCTGCTTGACGCCGGCTGCCCGGCCGTCATGCCGCTCGCCGCCCCGATCGGCTCGGGAATGGGCGTGCAAAATCCATCGAATTTGCGAATAATGCGGGAGCAGCTACCGGATGCGACGATCATCGTCGACGCCGGCGTGGGCGTTCCGTCAGATGCGGCCGTCGCCATGGAACTAGGTGCCGACGCGATTTTGATGAACACCGCCATCGCCGAGGCCGGCGATGCGGCCGCGATGGCCACGGCTATGAAACTCGCCGTTCAGGCCGGCCGCCTCGGTTACCTTGCGGGCCGTATGCCCAAACGCCTCTACGCGTCGGCATCGAGCCCGATCGCCGGTGCGATTAA
>CALDGX010000189.1 GCA_937941715.1 uncultured Chloracidobacterium sp.
GCGTCGAAAGGGGAATGACGGGCGTGGGAACCCCTGCGGAATATTACCTTGCTCCCGGCTTTCACACGGTCGAGGTTTTGGGTCCGAACGGTAAGGTCTGGAAAAGCGAGATCGAGATCAGACGCGGCCAGAAGCACTGTGTTTGCCTCAAGATCGTCCGCGAGACCATCAAACGTCCGTGTCCGTACAATTTCCAACTCGGCGGCCCGGGACGGGTGAATGAGGGCGATCTCGTGACTTTTGCGGCTATCAACACCGGTACCGCTCCGGTGCCGATCAAATACGCATGGAAGGTGTCACCGGGAACGCTGAACATTGACGGCCAGGGAACACCCACGATCACGGTCGACTCGACCGGACTCGGCGGCAGGACCATCAATGCCGAACTCGATGTGAATGACGATGTTTATGACAATAAGTGCCGTCAGGTCATCTCGGTCCCGACCGATGTTATACCCCGTAAGCCGGATGAACCGGAGAAGTGGACGCTTTGCGACGAGTTTGAATCGCGTTCGGCGGATGACGACAAGGCACGCCTCGACAATTGTTCGATCCAGGTCCAGAACATACCGGATGCTCAGTTGTACATATACATCTATCCCGGAACCGATCGGGTCAGCATGACGCGAAACACGTACGACCGGATCTCAAAACGGGCTCTGGATTACCTCGTGAAATCGAGAGGGATAGACCCACGGCGGATAGTGCTGCAAAAGGGCAGCAGCCGTAACAAGTCAACATATCAGATATACATCGTGCCGCCTTCGGCAGTTCCACCGGTGATCCAGTAACTGGTATGAATCGTTCGGATCGGGATGGGCCTTTTGAGGCCCATCCCTTTTTCGTTGAGTCCCCCGTGAATCGACCGAAGTTAATTGGTAGAATCATATTTCGCCGATCTTGCCCGTGATCGAGAGCAAGATCGCCATTTTCAAATATATGTCTGCACCTAATATCGAAACGATCGTATCGCTCTCAAAACGCCGCGGATTTGTGTTTCCTGCGTCGGATATATACGGGGGCCTCGGCTCATCGTGGGATTATGGGCCATTGGGCGTCGAACTTGCCAACAACATCAAGCAAAGCTGGTGGAACTGGGTCGTGTACGTTCGCGACGACGTTGAGGGCGTTGATTCGTCCATTATCCAAAACCGGCAGGTATGGAAATACTCGGGCCATGAAGATACTTTCAGCGATCCGTTGGTAGATTGCCGTGACTGTAACGCCAGATTGAGGCTCGATAAACTCGAGGTCGATCCCGCGGACGGGCGGTCAAAATGCTCGAATTGCGGATCGAAGAACCTGACCGACCCAAAGGATTTTAACCTTATGTTTCGAACGACAGTCGGGGCTGCGTCCGCTGACGATGATCCGACGGCATTGGCCTACCTCAGGCCCGAAACCGCACAGGGCATCTTTATCAATTTCAAGAATGTTTTGGACACGTCGCGGCGGAAACTTCCGTTCGGGATAGCACAGATCGGCAAGGCGTTTCGCAATGAGGTCACGCCGGGGAATTTTATTTTCCGCACTCGTGAATTCGAGCAGATGGAGGTCGAGTATTTCTGCCGGCCTGAAGATGCACCGCGGATCCATCAGGAATGGATCGACGCCTATGACGAATGGCTAGGGACGCTAGGTATCTCAAGCGAGAACATCAGGCATTACGAACAGACCAAGCAGGAACTGGCCCACTACTCCGACCGCACTGTAGATTTCCTATACAGATTCTTCCCTGAACGCGAGGATGAGGAAAAGCAGTTCGACGAGTTGTTGGGGATCGCGAACCGTACGGACTACGACCTGCGTGTCCATTCGAAAAAGCCTGAGGATGCGGACGGCAAGCGCATAAACCCCGACTCGACAGAGGATCTGTCGTATTTTGACCCCCAGACGAACGAGCGGTTTTATCCGTACTGCATCGAACCGTCGATCGGCGTCAACCGCACATTGCTCGCGGTTATGATGGACGCGTACTCCGAAAAGACAAACGATAAAGGCGAGGTGCGGGTCATTCTCAAATTGAAACCGTCACTGGCTCCGATCAAGGTCGCAGTACTGCCGCTTGCAAAGAACAATGAGGGTATCGTCGCACTTGCACGAAAGCTCAAACGCGACCTGCAGCCGTCGATGAGAGCGGTTTATGATGATACAGGCGGCATTGGCAAGCTTTACGCCCGGCAGGACGAGATCGGTACTCCGTTCTGTGTCACTGTCGATCACGAATCGCTCGAAGACAATGCGGTTACCGTGCGTGACCGCGATACCTGGGAGCAGGAACGCGTGGCGATCGATTCGTTGAAAGAGTATCTGCAAAAGCGGTTACAATAGAATATTGGCCGGTCAACCGAGATCGCAAGTGAGGTCGGCGATCGGGCAGCGTCGCTGTTTCCGCTACCCGAGTCACTTGCGGCCGGTTGCCGTTGGATCATTTCGATGAAACTCGAGAACGTCTTTGAGTCAAATTTGCTGCGGTT
Source organism: uncultured Chloracidobacterium sp. (assembly GCA_937941715.1). Lineage (GTDB taxonomy): Bacteria > Acidobacteriota > Blastocatellia > Pyrinomonadales > Pyrinomonadaceae > OLB17. The sequence continues at coordinate 2,478 of CALDGX010000189.1, forward strand.
TGGAATATCGCTGGCAGCGGTTCTGCTCGTGACCGGACTACTTTCCACGCTCGGTACCCATGTTAATCTGATCACGGTCTCGTTATCGCTTTTGTTGATCGTTTTGGCGTCGGCGACGTTCTTCGGGCGAAATCCTGCCCTGCTCGCATCGTTTGTGGCGATGCTCTGTTTTAATTACGTTTTCATTCCACCCATCGGTACATGGCATATCGCGGATTCTCAGAACTTGTTCGCGTGGGCGGCGTTCACGCTGACCGCGATAATCGCGGGCGAACTGTCGGCGTATGCAAGACGCCGGGCCGGTGAAGCTGAACGGCTTTATGACGAACTCCAAAAGGCTTTCCGGGACGCTACCGAGGCCGAGGCCTTGAAACAAAGCGAAAAGCTAAAATCGGCTCTGCTCGACGCGGTGACCCATGACCTGCGGACGCCCCTGACATCGATAAAAGCGTCGGTGACCACGCTGCTGGACAGCGAGGGCGGACATCGAACGATCGAACTTAACAGCGAAGGCCGGGCGGAGTTTCTCGACATTATCAACGAGGAAACAGACCGGCTAAATGGTTTTATCGAGAGTATGGTACAGCTTGCCCGCGTCGAGGCCGGCCCTGACGGCACGACCGCCGCATTTTCAAATGTTGAGGAGATAATTACCATCGCGCTCGAACGTGCCGAGGCGATAACCGACCATCACCATTTGACGGTTAACCTGCAAGAGGGTCTGCCGCTGATCCGCGTGGATGCCCGGGCGATCGCCGAAGTGGTCTATAATCTGATCGAGAATGCGGTCAAGTACTCGCCGGATCAAACGACGATCACGATCACGGCGGTTCAGCGAGCAAACACCGTTCTGATCTCGGTGGCGGACGAGGGCAAGGGTATACCGCCCGAAATGAGGGAAAGGGTTTTTGAGAAATTTGTTCGGCTCGACGGAAGCCATTCCGATGGCCTCGGGCTCGGCCTGGCGATCGCACGAGGTATAGTCGAGGCACAAAACGGCAGGATAGAGATCACATCAGGTGACAGCGGCGTTGGCACCAAGGTCACGCTGACGCTGCAGATCGGAGAATAATGAGCGAACCTAAACGAGTATTGGTTGTTGATGACGAATCGCAGATCACGCGTGTCCTGCGGCACAGCCTGACGGCTCATCGTTACGACGTGCGTACCGCGGCGGACGGCCTGTCGGCGCTCGATACATTTCGCGATTGGCACCCCGACCTGATCATTACCGACCTGCAGATGCCTGAGATGAACGGTATCGAACTGTGCCGTGAAATACGCAAGACCTCGAAACTCCCGATAATCGTGCTGTCCGTCAAGGGTGAGGAGCGGACAAAGGTAGATGCCCTCGATGCAGGCGCAGATGACTATGTACTTAAGCCGTTTGGAATAGACGAACTTCTGGCCCGCGTGCGTGCCGCCCTGCGGCGTTCGTCGGATGCGCCGGTCGAAACGGCAGCAAAACTCGAGGACGGCGATTTTATGATCGACCCGTCGACCCGCACGGTATTGGTCAATGGAGCGTCAGTACACCTTACCCCAACGGAATTCGACCTGCTGGTGTTTCTCTTTCAGAATCGCAACAAGGTGATCACACACCGGGCGATACTGACGGCGATCTGGGGCGGCAATTATACCGAACAAACCGAGTATCTACGCGTGTTCGTCGGGCAGCTTCGCAAAAAGGTCGAAAAGGACCCGTCGCAGCCGCGGTATCTGCGGACCGAACCTTGGGTCGGCTACCGATTCGACCCCTTTGGTTAACCGCCGACGTGTACGCTCGGCCGCAATTCCGGATCCGGTTCGGCCTGCCGCAATATCTCGCGCGTGACCGGAGCCGTATCGCCTTCGCCAAAAAGGATATAGCGGATCATGTACTTGATCGGATTTCCTTCGCTCCAGCCGAAATATACATGAGGCGTTTTTCCGGTCGTATCGCGCAGATTCAGGAGCAACGCGGCTATCGCGTTCGGCACGGCCGGTGCATGTGTCCTCAATATCCGATAGCCGTCCACGTCAACACCGCTGATATACAATTTGCCGGTAAATTCTGAAGCGTCGCCAATATCGATCTCATAAAACAAGATCGCGTCGCTGGCCGGAATGTGATTATCAACCCGCTTTTCATGCTCCTTAAAGCGGTATTCGGTAATATCGCCGGTCTCACGACGGTTGGTGACGATGCGGATCTCTTCGCCTTCGAGATCTTCGATGAATTTACGGGCCGTCGCATCGAGTTCGATCTTCTGAACCCGGAGTTCGGTCGTACGCATTGCGCGTGACACGAACGAAGCAACGATGATCGCGAGAATGAACAGCGACGCGATCTTGATACCATCGGGACGTTCGACGATATTGGTGATGGTCGTGTAGCTGAACACGAAGGCGATCACCAGATAGACCCACCGGATCGACTGCTTTCGCACCCAGGCCGAGATGGTTACGGCGATCGCCGCCGAGGTCATCAGTACCAAAACGCCCGTTGCGTACGCTCCGCCCTGTGCCTCGACATTTGCTTCGAAAATAAACGTGATCGCGAAACAGATCAATGTAAATATGATCACGAGCGGACGCGATGCCCGAGCCCAGTTCGGAGCCATGCCGTATCTGGGCAGATAACGCGGAACGATATTGAGCAACCCGGCCATGGCCGAGGCCCCGGCAAACCACAAGATCAGAATAGTGCTGATGTCGTAGGCGGTGCCGAAGATCTCGCCCAGGTATTCGTGTGCGAGAAATGCAAGAGCGCGTCCGGACGCCTTTCCGCCGTGCTCAAACTCCTTTGCCGGGATCAGCACACTGGTAATAAAGCTGCTGCAGATCAGGAAAAAGCTCATTATCAATGCTGACGTCCTGAGCAGCTTTTTCGTCTTTTCGATCCGGTGCGGATTTTCGATAAGGGGCATCACCGCAACTCCTGTCTCAAAACCGGAGAGGCCGAGCGCAAGTTTTGGAAATACAAGCAATGAAAGGCCGATGATCATCAAAATGCTCTGCGGCCCGCCCGTATTTGTCGTAAAGAGAGCCGTTTGCCAGTTGGTGAGCAGCGACGGGTTGATCGATAGCTGATACATGCCGGTTATGATCACCACGAGATTCAGAAGCAAATATGTGATGACCAAAAAGACCGCAATGCTTATCGCCTCTTTGAAACCTTTAAGAAAGACCGCCGATAGCACCGCGATCATCATGATCGTAACAAACACCGGATGATCAAGACTCGGTATATGTTCCTCGACGAACGGATTGTGGATCACGTGTTCCGACGCATCCGCGGCCGAAAGAGTGATCGTGATGACAAAGTCAGTCGCCACAAATCCGAGCAAAGCTAACACAAAAAGTTTGCTCTTCCACCGTGAAAGCAGTGCCTCAAGCATCGAGATCGAGCCCTGTCCGCGTGGGCTCTCGGCGGCAACACGATTATAGATCGGCAGTGCGCCAAAAAGGGTGAGGATGACAAGGATCAGCGTCGCGATCGGCGAAAGAACGCCCGCGGCTGCAAACGCGATGCCCGGCTGATAACCCA
>CALDGX010000190.1 GCA_937941715.1 uncultured Chloracidobacterium sp.
CTTGGCAAAGCACGCCCGATAGCCGATCGGGCTCCGCACGTATTCGGTGCTGACCCAGCCGCGTTTGCCGCCGAGAGTTTCGACCTCGACCCATTTGGTGTCCGAAGTGCCGTTGTTATCAATGGTCTTAACTATATTGAACGACAGTTGGCCGAGGACCTTTGACGCGGCGTCGGGCTTTGCCCTCAGTCGGACATTCTCGCCGGTGATGGCCGCGTAAACGGTTCCGTCCAGGTCGTCCGGGAACGAGGCGTAGATGTATGGAGCCCAAAATTGCTTCGGGCCGCGATTCTTCATCTTGGCAAACTCGCCGCCGTGTTTCAGGGCAAATTCACACTCAGCCCAGAAATCGCTCGCCGCCGACAAGCCATCCCAACTTTTAAGAAAATCCTTAATACCCGTGCCGCCGCCAAAATCGACCCGAATGTCCTTATCGAGGATCGACTTGATGAATGCGGCGTCTTTTTCGGCCACCGCCCGAAGTGCCCGTACACGGAAAGCGACGAACGTCGGGTCGTCAGGACCCTCGTCGACCGGTTTCAGAAATCGCTCCTGGGCGGACACCGAAAAAGCTGCGCCAAGGACCAAAAGGATAGTAAAAATGGCGAATCTTATCATTGACTCACTTCTTCGCCCGTCCATTCGCTCTTTTTCGAATGGGGAATATCAAACTGATCGAGGATCCGGTAACACAGATGTTCGACCAGGTCGTCGATAGCCTGCGGGCGATGATAAAAGCCCGGGCTGGCGGGCATAATGCGGGCACCGGCCCGCGACAGCCGGAGCATATTTTCCAAATGGATCTCGTTGTACGGGGTTTCGCGAGGCACGACGACCAGTTTGCGGCCTTCTTTGAGGCAAACATCCGCTGCACGGTGGATCAGGTTCGTTCCGGCGCCCGAGGCGATGGCGCCGAGCGTGCCCATCGAGCACGGCACTATTATCATCCCGGTTTGTTTATTCGAACCCGACGACGGACGGGCAGCGAGGTTATCCAGCCGCCAGTAACGGATCAACTTTGAATCCGGGGCAAAGCCGAGCCACGAATTTATCTTTTCCGCGTTCGGGTCGCGCAGGTTCACGCCCAGTTCGACCTGTGCGACGGTCGCGGCCGTCCCGGACATTATCAGATTGATCGTTTTGACAACGCCGCTCTCAGCCAGCAGCTGCAGCGTCCGTTTTGCGTAGATGGTGCCCGATGCACCGGTGATCGCAAGCGTGAGTTCCATAAAAGTGATATTAGTCCTGTCACCGTAAATTTGAAAGAGGCTCGGTTTAACCTCTCGGATAAAGTTTGTTCGAGCGGACGGATAATGTAGATTCTTAATAGACGATGAAAAGTGAAGATATCAGATCAATTCTGGACGCGCTCGCGTCCGGCAGCCTGACGCCCGATGCGGCGACCGAACAGATCAAAGGGCTCTCGTACGAGGATGTCGGTTACGCCAAGATCGATCACGGACGTGCCGAACGGCAGGGTTTTCCGGAGGTCATATTTGGCCAGGGCAAGACAACGGAGCAGGTGGTCGGAATATTTGAACGCCTCATCGAGCGGTCGCCGAACGTGCTGGTGACTCGTACAAATGCGGAAGTTTTCGGTGAGATACGCAACATTATCACCGATGCCGAGTGGCACGAATCGGCCGGCATCATCCGCGTCATCCGCGACCGCACGGAACGAGGCAGCGGTGAGATCGCCGTGGTCACGGCCGGCACGAGCGATATACCGATCGCCGAAGAGGCCGCGTTGACGGCTGAGGCGATGGGGAACCGCGTTGTCAGGATCTGGGACGCCGGGGTCGCCGGCATCCACCGCATCATCTCGCAACGCGAGATACTGCAGAATGCACGGGTCGTGATCGTCGCCGCCGGTATGGAGGGTGCTCTGCCGTCGGTCGTCGGCGGTCTGGTCAGCGTACCGGTGATCGGCGTGCCGACCAGCATCGGTTACGGGGCGTCATTTGGCGGAATTGCCGCATTGCTCGGAATGCTCAACTCGTGCTCGTCAAACGTGACGGTCGTCAACATCGACAACGGTTTCGGGGCTGGTTTTACGGCCTCGCTGATAAATCG
>CALDGX010000191.1 GCA_937941715.1 uncultured Chloracidobacterium sp.
TCAAAGCCTCACGACCCTCGCGTTGCAGTTCTCGCGAACGTCGTTCGAAAGGGCATTTCGTGTATCAACGACGAGTTTGGCGAGGTTGCAGACCCGGCCATAATCGACGCCCGAATGTTCGGTACAGATGATGACGCAGTCCGAGGACGAGATCAGGTCGTCGGTCAGTTCGTTGTTGTACAAAGGCTCGCCGTCACCGATAGTATAGGCGTGGTCAAATGTCACCTCGGGGACAAACGGGTCGTGATAGACGACCTCGGCCCCGTCGGCCCGCAGCAGATCGATGATCGACAACGCCGGTGATTCGCGCATATCGTCGATGTCCTTCTTGTAGGCGACCCCGAGGATCAGTATCTTCGAGCCGTTGACGGCCTTTTTATCCGAATTCAGTGCCTCGGTCGCGAGTTCGACCACGTAATTCGGCATCGTCGAGTTGATCTGTTCAGCGAGCGAGATGAACTGCGAATCGAATCCGTGCTGACGGGCCTTCCACGACAAATAATGCGGATCGAGCGGGATGCAGTGGCCGCCGATGCCCGGGCCGGGATAGAACGGCATAAACCCGAACGGCTTCGTCGCGGCCGCACGTACCACTTCCCATGTGTCGATGCCGAGAGCGTTGCAGAGCTTGGCCATCTCATTGGCCATTCCGATATTGATCGCGCGAAACGTATTCTCCCAGAGCTTTGCCGCCTCAGCCACCCGTGCCGACGAGACGGGAAAGACGTTCTCAACTATCTGTCCGTACAGCATCGCGGCGATCGCGGTCGAATCGTCGGAACAACCGCCGACAACCTTCGGGATATTGTGGGTCTGAAACTGCGGATTGCCCGGATCGACCCGCTCGGGCGAGAATGCGAGCAAAAAGTCCTTATCCAATTCGAAACCCTTTTCCTCAAACATCGGCTGCAGCACTTCGTCCGTGGTGCCGGGATACGTGGTCGACTCGAGGATGATGAGCTGGCCGCGGCGGAGCGAACGCTGGATCTCGCCGCCGGCGGTCAGGATATACGACATATCCGGATCCTTGGTCTTTCGCAGCGGCGTCGGCACGCATATGATGATCACATCGCACTCGGCGAGCCGGTCAAAATCGATCGTCGCCGTGAGCTTGCCGGAACCGACGCATTTTTGCAGATCCGAGCTCGGCACATCGACGATGTACGAGTCGGCGGCGTTGACCTGAGCGGCCTTTTTGGCATCGACCTCGAAGCCGATCGAGTCAAAGCCTTTCAACGCAAACTCTACGATAAGCGGCAATCCAACATAGCCGAGGCCGATGACGCCGATACGGGCGCGTCGGTCCTTGATCAGTAATTCAAATTCGTCTTTGATCATTGTGTAAATAATTCGGTTCGGTCAATTATGTTGCGGCGCCGGGCAAAATCACGTGGAAAAACGATGCGCCGAAACTCTAAACTATGTTAAGCAGTAAGGTTAGTCAAATTCTTTACCGATTGTGATAATATTAGTTGGGTTTTCACGCGGTACCCTCCAAGTAAAAGTTAAACAGTTAATAGACTAGTTTCTCCGACTTCTTATGAGTTCAGGGGTGCATTCAAGTAATCCGGTGGTCCGATCAGTTGTCGAGGGCACGGCCCCGCGTCCGGCGTGCATCGCGGCGTCACGCGGCATACTGCCGCTGCCGCAGTCAGACCTGCTCGAAATCCTCGTTAGCTTTTACAACGGCACCGACGCCGAACTGAAAGAAAACGCCAAACAGACACTGAGCACACAAAGCTCGGTCGCCCTCGACGGTACGCTCACGTCGCACGACACAGCCCCGAGCGTCCTCGAGTATTTTATCGGCCAGGAGCACCTTCCGGCCGCCGCGTACCAGGCGATCATCCAAAACTCGAACACTCCGTCATCCGCTATCGCCGGATTTGCGAGACGCACGACCAGCGGTGACCTGCTCGAACTGATCTCGCTTAATCAGCAGCTGCTGATCCGCGACAAAAGCGTCATCGAGGCGATCCTCGGCAATTCGCACCGTACGTCGGAGGCCGAGAGGCGAGCGGCCGAGACAAAACGCGAGTTCTTTGAAAAGGAACGCGGTGCTCAGCAGATCGCCAACGAACTGCGTGCCCAGGGCAAAGAGGCCGCGGCCGAATTTGTCGAAAGCGTCGATATCGCCGCCGACGGCGATGATTCGGGGCTGAGCGAAGAGGACGCGTTATTCCTGGCGCAGCACATCGAGGTACTCGACAAAGACACCGACGATGAATGGCTGAGGCTCGAGTTCATCGAAGACCTTTACGAAGAAAGCGAGGCCCAGCGAAAGGCGACGCTCGACAAGATCATCGGCGAACTGAAGAACGAAGAGGACGAGATCGCCGGCGAACGCATATCGATGATCAACCGGATCATGCGAATGGGTGTCAAAGATCGGGTCAAACTCGGTATGAAGGGCGACCGCGAGGCCCGCAACATCCTGATCCGCGACCCCAACCGCCTGGTATCAAGCGCCGTCGTCAATAACCCGAGGATCAGCGAGCAGGAGATCGAAACTATTGCCTCGATGCGCAGCCTGTCCGAAGACATTCTTCGCCAGATCGCGGCCAACCGGCAGTGGTCGCGAAGCTATGGCGTAATGCACGCGCTGGTACGCAACCCCCGGACACCTATCGCCAATTCGCTGACGATAATGTCACGGCTCCAGCTGCGTGACCTGACGGCATTGTCGAAGAATCGTAACGTCTCGGACGCCGTGCGCCGGCACGCGACCCGACTGCTCTCGGCCCGAACGGGCGGCCGCGGTTAGAAGAATTTCTCGCGACGGCCGGTCTTGATAAATGTCCCCGCGATGTCGGTGAGCGTATGACTGGCCGCCCCGAGCCAGAGCCCGAGAAACGCAAACAGCAGAAAACTCTCGCCCAAATAGGTTCGCGTAAGCCCGCCGACCGTGTTCCAGGCACGTGCAAAGTCGGCCGTGTCAGGTGTACCGTCACCGGCGATGCCGTTCCAGGCAAACGCCGCAAGGTAAGCGAGGATCGTCACAACGCCAAGAAAATAGACCACCCTGAACAACGCTCCAAAGACCAGCCCGTGCGAAAACCGCGAGCGGTGCTTGAAGAAGTGACGGTACGGGAACCAAAGAACGCGAAATATCCACCAGCGTGAATACTGCCGTGAGACAGTGTCCAGATCGGGCCCGAACATCAATCCGCCGAACACGAACGCCGCCCCGACCGTCGCCGCCGCGACCGGACGGCCGACCGCCATATATGTGACGACGGTCGCGGGGATAGACAATATCACCGTGATCGCGTCGTGTGTCTTTCCGCTGGGCATCGCTCAATTCTACTCCAAACCAGGTCCCGCGTCAGTCGAACCGCAGAATGCGGCCGATCGCTCGAACGGCGTAAACGGACACGGTCAGTTTAACGCCGCGGCCGTTCCATCTTAATTGCTGAGCAATTTGGAACGGCCG
>CALDGX010000192.1 GCA_937941715.1 uncultured Chloracidobacterium sp.
AGTGCCCTCAGTACAACGAGATCATGGCGAGGACGTGTATTTACCGGGGTCAACGGGGCAGATCCATCCCGCGGAATGGATCGGAAACGCACAGGAATGCGGATCGGGCGATCTTTCCGGAAACCGAATGGCAACCGGCGGCCAACCGGCGGATCCTGTATCGACCTGCATTTTTGTAAAATATAGCGGCATACGCGAAGGGCCGGGACTCATCGGACGGCGATCGGACGGCATCGGCCAGGTGAGGTTTCAGACAGCGGCCCGGCCGAGTTTCGTGTTTCGCTATATTTCAGTATCATATACAACGAACAGAGCTCAGATAATGAACATCTTTTCTAACAATCGGGCAAATGCAATGAATATTAAGCTCAACGCAATCTTTATCGTGGTGATCGCCTCCGTTTCGTTCGGCTGCGGTTCGTCCCAGCTGGAAACCAATTCGAACTCAAAGGAACGAAATCCGGCGGCAAACCGAGCGGGATTGAATGCAGCCGTATCCCCGGCCGCGAATGTCGGGCAGAATCAGGTACCCGGGATCCCCGGGCCGAATGATGCGTCGAACGTTGACGTCAACACGCCCGGCGACGCCTTGGCGGACCAAAACCGCAGGAAGATCGTCGATGTGCCGGCCAACGGCCCGCAGCCTAAACCGATGGCGGTGGACGCCAGCGAGGACTCGTCGATCGTCACAATAATGGACAAGACCGGGATCGCGACCGAGACCAGGACCTTTAGGTCAGATCAATATATAGCCAGATTGGTCAAACAGACGTCTGCGACCGGAGCGAAGGTCACCATCTATCTCAAGAGCGGAAAAGCCGTGTCGGTGGAACCTTCCAGGGTCCCGCAGGTGAACACCGTTTCACTGGCAACGCTCCGTGAGCTTGCCGGTATCAAACCGCCGGCCGCGACGACTGACACGGGCTCGAAGGGGTCGACCGGCGCCGCTAAAAAGCCGTAACGAAAGGCCGATGGAGCTTATTTATATGGATAAATTCAATATTAAGTGCCCATGTTGTGACGCGATCATTACCATCGATGCTCAAACCGGATCGGTGATCTCGTACGAAGAGAAAAAGAAGGTCCTCGGTTCGTTTGAGGATCTGAAAGGGGAACTTGATAAGCAGAAGGACCTTCGCGATCAGTTATTTGCGCAGGAAATGTCGTCGGTCAAGGACCGCGAACGTCTGCTGGACGAGAAATTTAAGGAAGCCCTGAAGCGGGCTGATAAGGACACCGGAACGCCGTTCAGAAACCCGCTCGATATGGACTGACGGATACCGCCAGCCCCGTGAAAATGACCAATACCAGTGCATCAAAAGCTCCTGAGCTTTCGCCGCGAGAAAGATTGATCGTCGCCCTGGACGTTTCGAGTGCGGGCGAGGCTCTTTCGCTGTATGACGAACTCAAGGACGAGGTCGGGGCATTCAAGATCGGGCTCCAGCTCTTTTCGGCGGAGGGGCCGGAGGTCGTCAGGCAGCTGGTCAAACGCGGTGCCAAGGTTTTTTTGGATCTGAAGTTCCACGACATACCAAACACGGTCGCGATGGCGGCGGTCGAAGCGGCAAAGACCGGGGCCTGGATGCTGAATGTTCACGCCTCAGGCGGCAGCGAGATGATGCTCCGAACGGCGGGCGAGGTCCGCGAGTATTGCGACAGAAATTCGTTGACGCCGCCCAAACTGATCGCCGTCACCGTGCTGACCAGCACCGACGGCCCGACGCTGCACGAGATCGGCGTCAACCGCGACCCTGAAAAACAGGTGGTCGAACTCGCAAAACTGACCGAACGGTCGGGATTTGACGGGCTGGTTGCTTCGCCCAGAGAGGTGCGGGAGATCCGCAACGCTGTCGCAAAAGAGGGGTTTTTGGTCGTGACCCCGGGAATTCGGGCGATTTCCGCAACGAAAGACGATCAGAAGCGTGTAACGACATTTGCCGAGGCGATCACGAACGGTGCGGACTACGTTGTCGTCGGCCGGCCGATAACCAAGGCGAACGACCGCGTAAATGCGGTCAGAGAACTACTTTCTTAGGTTTTTACGATCAATTAATGTTCCCCAATCTTTCTAATCACCGGCCCCGATCCATCATATTGCTGTTCGCCGCTGTGACGACCGTAATTCTGGTGCCGTATTTGTCAATGGGCCAGATGGTTTCGAGTGGATCAGGCCCGGGGGGGACAAGGTTTAATGTCGGCGAGCGGCTGAGCTACAGCGTTTCTTACGAAAAATTTCAGAATGTCGCCCACCTTGAGACGCAGGTCGTGTCAACGGGAACATTGGGCGGTAAACGTGTCTTTGAGATCTCGGGCCGGCTTAAGACCTTTGAGATCGTAAGTGCCGCTTTTTCGCTGATCGACGAGAACAGGACTGTTTTTGCCTCGGCTGAGACTGGCCTGCCGGTCACGATCAAAAAAACAAAGAACAGCGTCGTTGTGCCTGTTGAGACGGTCGAGAGTTTTCTTGCGACTCCGGCGTCCGGGTATGATCTTTTGTCGCTGTTATACGCTATCAGGGCCGCCGGCGGGCAGGGAACCTTTAATATTGTCGAAAACGGCGAGCCGCACTCGGTAACGGTCCAAACGGCAAAGCCCGAACGGATAAAGACCGCCGCCGGAGAATTTGATACCGTTGGTTCGGTCGTCAGCGGTAGTTTCTTTGATCTTTTGGACATCAAAAACCTTACCATCAACCTGAGCGTCGGCGACGATCATTTGCCGGTACTGATGCGGTTTCGAACCTCCAAGGGAGCGTTTCGGGTCGAACTTGCGAATGTTCAGAATATCGAACCGCCCAAACCCGAACCCACGCCGACACCGCAGTCCGCCGCAACACCACGTCCTTCGGCAACGCCGCGGCCTCAGCCCACGGCAACTCCTTACGTGCCGAATCAGCCGCTTTTGCCCGAACTTGCGTTTGGTCTGGGTGAGGTCCTGGAGTACAAACTCACCACGATGGGGCAGTCGCTCGGAACGCTGCGGTTTGAAGCCAAAGAGCGGACGCTGTTCCAAAACCGAGATAGTTTGCTGCTTATTGCCACGGTAACCGGCGTTGACCAGGGAAACAAGATGGTCGGTCTCGGCGACCTTCTCTCGGCACGTGTAAACCCGGAGACACTTGTACCATTTCAGGCCGAGCTTAAGTCAACAGGGAGCTTAAAGGCCTTTAATCAGACTGCGAATTTTGACCCGCGGTCAGGTGCTATCCAATCAGGCGGTACGAATATCATCGATGCGCCGGTCGGCACCCACAGCCTCTTGTCGCTGATCTACGCGATGCGATCGTTCAACCTGGAGCCGAGCAAAAACCCCGGCAGCCCGGTCAACGATACGCGTGTCGCCGTTTTCTGGATGGATCGGCCGTACATTTTTACGCTGCGGCCGGGAAACCCTGAGACGATCACGATCAACGGTGAAAAGGTGCCGGCACAGCTGGTTGCGATCAATACCGGCAATCCGCAGTTGGATCAACTCACCATCAAGGTCTGGCTCAGCACCAAGCCGGGCCGCAGGCCGTTGAGATTTTCGCTCGGGACCTATCAGGCGGATCTCGTTTCTCCATAAACCACCGATCCAATAGTGTGTCCGGTTTGTTCAACGGTGCACTTGTTCGCGCCAGCTAATTGAAATCCATTTTCACTTACGCTACAATTTTCGTAGTGCTAAGCCTCAAATTGGCGAGGAAAATCAAATGAAAAAGACCAACGCTCCGGCAGGCATACAGCTATCATTGACCGAACTTCCGATCGGGCAGGACGCCCGAGTAACTGCCGTGGTTGGCAATAGCGGGATAACGCGGCGTCTGATGGAAATGGGTGTCGTGCCCGGCGTTGACGTCCGAGTCATCAAGGCCGCCCCGTTTGGCGATCCGATCGAGGTTCGATTACGGGGTTACAGCCTCGCGATGCGGCGGACCGAGGCGGACGCGATCGAGGTCACGATATAGTTTCGGTGCTCCCATAGATGAGCCAAATTGTTCAAACCCCTTCGTTTACGATCGCACTTGCCGGCAACCCGAACGCCGGCAAGACGACTCTCTTTAATCTCCTGACGGGTCTTAAGCAGAAGGTCGCCAACTATCCCGGCGTGACGGTCGAGCGGAAAGAAGGTCCCTGGCGGTTGAGAACGGGCGAAGCAAATCTGATCGATCTGCCGGGCTTGTACAGCCTCGACGCGACGTCGCTCGACGAGCAGATCGCCCGCGAGATAATTACCGGCGAATTGCCGTCGGTCCCGCGGCCGGACGCCATCGTGGCGGTGGTCGACGCTACAAATCTCGAACGCAATCTCTACCTCGTCACGCAGTTGTTCGAATTCGGCGTGCCGGTGGTGGTGGCGTTGACGATGATCGACGTGTTCGAAAAGCAGCAGCACGAGATCGATGTCGAGATGTTCTCGGCATTGCTGAAGGTGCCGGTCGTCGCCGTTAACGCCAAGAGCCATCGCGGCATCGACGAGCTGGCCGAACAGGTCGCGTCGGTGATCGGCACGGTACCCGAGGTGCCGTACGAGATCACGGCGAATACCGATGACGACGGTTCGCACGCCAAGATATTTGCCCGATACAATTTCATTTCAAACGCGGTGCAGGAATCGACCTGGCACAGCGACCAAAAAAGCCATCGCGTCTCGGACAAGATCGACCGCGTCCTGACGCACAGGTTTTTCGGGCTCGTGATCCTGGTCGCGATCCTTCTGGTCGTATTTCAGACCATATTTTCGTGGGCGAGCCTCCCGATGGACCTGCTCGAAAAGGGCTTTGGAGCGTTTGGCGACCTCGTCAAGGCCGAGTTGCCGCCGGGGATCCTGGCCGACCTGATCGCGGACGGGATCATTGCGGGCGTCGGCGGCGTGGTGGTGTTTCTTCCGCAGATATTGCTGCTTTTCCTGTTCATTTCACTGCTCGAGGACAGCGGGTATATGTCGCGGGCGGCGTTCCTGCTCGATAAACTTATGAGCCGGGTCGGACTGCACGGCAAGGCGTTCCTGCCGCTGATCAGCAGTTTTGCCTGTGCGATCCCCGGAATAATGGCGACGCGAACGATCGAAAGCCGCCGCGACCGCTTTGCGACGATCCTGATCGCTCCGTTCATGAGCTGTTCGGCACGGCTGCCGGTCTACACGCTGATGATCGGGGCATTTTTTGGCGGCCAATACGTTTTCGGGTTTATCTCGATCGGTGCTCTGCTGATGCTCATCATGTACGCGATCGGCATAATTGCCGCCATCGCCACGGCATTCGTCCTGAAGCGCACCGTTCTAAAGGCTCCGCCGCCGCCATTCCTGATGGAGCTGCCGCCGTACCGCCTGCCCAATCTGCGGACCGTGTTTCAGAATATGCTGACGCGTGCGTGGCTGTTCCTCAAGCGGGCGGGAACGGTGATCTTGGCGATCTCGATCATCCTGTGGGCGCTGATGTATTTCCCTCGAGCCGGCTCACCTCCTCACGAAGGAGGGGTGACGCCCGCTTCGGGTGACGGGGTGGTTCTCTCATCAAACCAACCATTGCCCGAGAGCGAGCAGCTCAAACACAGTTACGCCGGGATGCTCGGCCATACGATCGAGCCGGTCATCGAGCCGCTCGGATTTGACTGGAAGATCGGTGTCGCATTGATCGCAAGTTTTGCGGCCCGCGAAGTGCTCGTTTCGACACTCTCGATCATTTACAACGTCGGCAAGGACGAGAACGAAGAGTCCGAAACGCTCATCGCGGCCGTCCGGGACGCCAAGGACGATAACGGCAAACTGACCTGGACGCCACTGACGGCACTGACGCTGATGGTATTTTTCGTTTTGGCGATGCAGTGTATGTCCACGCTCGCGGTGGTGCGCCGCGAGACCAATTCGTGGATCTGGCCAATATTCATGCTCGTTTATATGACGGGTTTTGCATACGTTGCGGCGTTTCTGACATATCAGGGCGGCAAACTGCTCGGGTTTGGCTAAGGCGGATCGATACGGGATACGACGATGTCTCTCCAGACCATATTAGTATTTGCGATCATTGCGGCCGCCGCCGCGTACGGTGCCCTGGCCCTCGTGCGTAAGCAAAGGTCGTTTTCCGCGAAGGCCGTCTGCGGCAGCGATTGCGACTGCGGCAAATAGATCCCTAAAAGGCGATATGAACGGGTTCCGGCGTTCGAAAAATGGCGTTTTGGGCCGAATTTTGACGTTTGAGGCTCAAATTTGACCGCAGAATCGAGC
>CALDGX010000193.1 GCA_937941715.1 uncultured Chloracidobacterium sp.
AATGTAGCATCGCCTATCATACAGTCAAACAACAGGCGTTCGTAGCCCGTGCTGATCTGTTCGCCAAAATGGTCGACATAGTTAAAGTCCATGTCGACCGCACCCATATTCACGATCGGTCCCGGGATCTTTGCACCGAAATGGAGCGTGATGCCTTCGTCGGGCTGGATATGAATGACGATCCGGTTGGTGGTCAGCCGCTCGATCGGCGTATCGCGAAACAGCACAAATGGTGCCCGCTTGAACTGGATGACCACGCTCGAGTGCCGGGCGGCCATACGCTTGCCGGTCCTGACATAAAACGGGACGTCGGCCCACCGCCAGTTATCGATCATCAGCTTCATTGCTGCAAACGTTTCGGTGTTCGAAAATGGAGCTACGTTTGGCTCGCTTCGGTAGTCAGGCACGTTCTTCTTGTCGATCTTGCCTTCGCCGTACTGGCCGCGCACCGCCGCGTGCAGAACATTTTCCGGCGTAAAGTGCTGGATCGCCTGAAGTATCTTGGCTTGTTCGTCGCGGACCGCGTTGGCCTCGAACGACACCGGCGGCTCCATCGCGGTCAGTGTAACGAGCTGCAAAATATGGTTCGGGATCATGTCCCGCAATGCGCCTGCCGAATCGTAATAACCGCCGCGAAGTTCGACACCGAGAGATTCGGCCACCGTTATCTGAACGTGATCGATAAAATTCCGATTCCAGATCGGTTCAAATATGCTGTTGCCAAATCGAAATACCAGTATGTTTTGGACCGTTTCTTTTCCAAGATAATGGTCGATGCGGTAGATCTGCGTTTCTTTTAGAATTCGCAAAAGATCTTCGTTCAATCTCTTGGCGGAGTCCAGATCGTGACCGAACGGTTTTTCGAAAACAAATCTTCGCCATTTGCCGGGCTGTTCCTTACCCAGGCCGTTCTTGACCAATTTTTCTGCGACGTCCGCGAAAAGACTCGGCGGTGTCGCCAGGTAGAAAAAGTAGTTTTCCGGTATCTGATGCTCAACACAAACATCATCGCAGAGGTCTTTGATATCTCCGAAAAGCTTCTTGTCGTCGTCAAAGTCGCCACCGGTGTAGTAGACACGCTCACTGAACCATTTCAGGAGTTTGGGGTCTGGCGGATGCGGCAGAAATTCCTTGAAATTGGCGGTCACGTCCTTGCGAAATTCCTCGGTCGTCATTTCCTGCCGGCCGACACCGACTATCGCAAACGTGTGCGGAAGAAAATCCGCCTGAGCAAGATTGTAAAGAGCGGGAAAGAGCTTGCGCTTTGTCAGGTCACCCGTGGCGCCGAAGATGACCATGATACATGGGTCGGCTTTTCGGGTTGGATCGCTCATTTTGAATATTTTGCCACAGAGAGCACTGAGAACACAGAGACAGACGGACGAAACGAAACGGGCCAAATCAGGCCTGATCGCTCAGTCCACTCCGGGCTCTCTGTGGCTAAACTCTTCAACAGCCGCGGCCGCCGAGGAAACATGGCATTTGATCGATGACGAGTGTGATCCACGCAATTGTAATGACGATAACTGCGGCGAACTTCAGCAGGAAGGGAATTATCCATTGTCTGGTTGGGTTAGAAAATTGTGTTCGGCGGATCGAGAAGCCGAGAAATGAGAGCAGGGTTGTTTCTACCCACATCATTCTGAACAGCGCTTCCGGGACACCCAGCGGATAGCCGCCTGAATAATAATATTGCAAGACATAGAAAGGCGCCGTGGCGAGAAATCCGATAACCATTGAAGAAAATACTCGCTGGCCGATGCTGGTCATATTAGCAGGTAGCTTAACACGAAATTCGGCGGGCGCGAGTAAATTTTTTAAGGTCGATCCGATCTAAATTCCGAGCTTTTTGCGCAAAGTCAGCTCTCGACTATTCATCTCGCCGTTGTCGGTTTCGTGGTCGTAACCGCACAGATGCAGCAGGCCATGGAGAATAAGCTGTTTGATCTCGCCCTCGAGCGTCAGGCCGTTTTCTTCGGCTTGGCGTTGGGCCTGTTCTACCGAGATCACGATGTCGCCGAGATTGTCTTTGTCGGGGTCAAATTCGTCGGGTTCGTGAGGGAAGGAGAGGACGTCGGTCGTAGTTTTCTTGCCGCGAAAGAGCTCGTTGAGCTGTTTCATTCGGCTGTCGTTGACAAAGGCGACCGAAAACACGCGGCCCGCCGCATCCGGCACATTTATCGAAAGCGTTTTGGCAAAGGAGCGTATCGCCGCGGTATCGATAGAGATCTTTCGCTGGAGGTTTACGACGTCGATCATCGCCACTTAGTTTTCAATACCACCGTTTTCGGAATGCTCTTCGTATGCCTTAACGATCATTTGAACGAGCTTGTGGCGGACGACGTCCTTTTCAGTGAAGTAAACGAACTCGATGCCCTCGAGGCCCGAAAGCACGGCCTCAGCCTCTTTAATACCGCTTTTTTGGCCGCGGGGCAGGTCGATCTGGGTCCGGTCGCCGGTAACGACCGCCTTTGAGCCGAAACCGATTCGGGTCAGAAACATCTTCATCTGTTCGCTCGTCGTGTTTTGTGCTTCGTCAAGGATAATAAAGGCGTCCGACAGTGTTCGGCCACGCATGAACGCGAGCGGGGCGATCTCGATGATCCGCTTCTCGAGCATCTTAGTGACCTTTTCGGCGTCGACCAGGTCGAACAGAGCGTCATAAAGCGGCCGTAAGTAGGGATCTACCTTTTCCTGAAGGTCACCGGGCAAAAAGCCGAGCCGCTCGCCGGCTTCGACCGCAGGCCGGGTCAGGATAATGCGGCTCACCTGTTTCTTAAAGAGGGCATCCACGGCCATTGCAACAGCCAGATAACTCTTGCCGGTTCCCGCGACGCCGATCCCAAAAACAAGGTCGTTCGCCGCGATCGCATCGAGATACTTACGCTGATTGGCTGTTTTGGGGGCAACCTGCTTCTTGCCCGTCGGGTTGAAACGGGATCTCAGGAAGTGGTCCTTCAGGCTGTATGCCCGATCCTCGGCGATCTGTTTGAAGGCATCCCGCAGTTCCTTGTCGGTAAATGTATTGCCTTCGTCAAATAACTCGCTGAAATCGATCAGTATCTGCTCGACGGTCTTGATGTCGCGCTCGTCGCCGTCGATGAGCAATTCGTTGCCGCGGGCACCAATGCTGACATCGAGGAGCGTCTCGAGATACTTGATGTTTTGATCCTGAACGCCGAACAGCGTATTTAGTCCTTGTGGTGGTAATTCTAGTTTCTTCAGAATAGTGGAATGGGCTCCTGCCACTTTATATAGTTGTGTCGTTAAGTCGAGGCTACTAGAACTTGTCGGTACTGTCAACAGATTCGGCAGCGATGCGGTCGGTGAATTCACGCTGACGGGCTTTGCGCTGAAATCAGCAAATATGATAACCTTACTCCTTTGTGAAACGATAGGTATTCGTAACTATTACAGGAGCATTTATTAAAGAATGGCTAATGAGGGAAGCGGACAGGTCGGATCAGTAGTACAGATCATCGGGCCGGTCGTCGACGTAGAATTTTCAGACAATTATTTGCCGCCTATTTATCAGGCACTCAGGATCACAAGCGACGGCTTTGACGGCGAAAAGATCGACGTTGTTGCCGAAGTGCAGCAGCACCTTGGCGAAGGCCGCGTCCGTGCTGTTTCGATGCTGCCGACGGATGGTATGGTCCGCGGGATGAAGGTGATCGACCTTGGCGGACCGATCCAGGTTCCGGTCGGCGGAGCGACCCTCGGCCGCGTGATGAACGTCATCGGCGATCCGGTCGATGAACTCGGCCCGGTCAATGCTGAGGTCAAATCATCGATCCATCGCCACGCTCCGAGCTTTGACGAACAGTCGACACGCCTTGAGATGTTTGAAACGGGCATCAAGGTCATCGACCTCGTTCAGCCATTTCTTCGCGGCGGAAAGATCGGCCTGTTCGGCGGTGCCGGCGTGGGCAAGACGGTTTTGATCATGGAGTTGATCAACAACGTGGCGATCGGTTCGGACGGCTATTCGGTTTTTGCCGGCGTCGGCGAACGCACCCGCGAGGGCAACGACCTGCTTCGCGAAATGGTCGAGTCGAAGGTTATCAAGTATGGCGACGCTTTCAACCATCATATGGAAGAAACGGGCGAATTTGATCTTACAAAGGTTGACAAGTCCGAGATCCCGGGATCAAAAGTGTCGCTCGTCTACGGACAGATGACCGAACCGCCGGGAGCACGTCTTCGCGTCGCACTGTCGGGGCTGACAGTTGCCGAGTATTTCCGTGATCAGGGGAACGACGTTCTGTTCTTTGTCGACAACATTTTCCGCTTTACGCAGGCCGGATCTGAGGTGTCCGCACTTCTTGGCCGTATGCCTTCGGCCGTCGGATACCAACCGACGCTCGCGACCGAAATGGGCGAGATGCAGGAACGCATCACCTCGACCAAGACGGGTGCCATCACATCGATCCAGGCCGTTTACGTGCCCGCCGACGACTACACTGACCCGGCACCGGCCACGACATTCGCTCACCTCGACGCTGTCACCGCTCTGTCGCGTCAGATCGTTGAGTTGGGCATCTATCCCGCGGTCGATCCGCTGGCGTCAAACTCGCGAATTCTCGACCCGCAGATCGTCGGCGACGACCATTACAACACGGCGCAGTCGGTCAAGAAGATCCTCCAGCGTTATAAGGACCTTCAGGACATCATCGCCATTCTCGGTCTCGACGAACTTAGCGAAGACGACAAGCTGACCGTGGCCCGTGCACGTAAGATCCAGCGTTTCTTCTCGCAGCCGTTCTTCGTTGGTGAGCAGTTCACCGGCCTCAAGGGCGAATACGTCAAGATCGAAGATACGATCAAGGGCTTCAAGGAGATCCTCGAAGGCAAATGCGACGATATGCCCGAGCAGTCGTTCTACATGGTCGGCACGATCGAGCAGGCCCGCGAAAAGGCCAAGAAGATGGCCGCCGCGGCGTAATTCTTAGGAACAAGTTTCAAGTGACAGGCAAACCGGCTCGGTCCTTCCTGTCACTTGTGACCGTTCACTTGTAACTATGTTAAAACTGGAAATTGTAACCCCCGAACGACGAATTCTGGACGCTGAGGTAGACTCGGTCACGGTGCCGACGGCTACCGGCGAAGCGGGCATCCTGCCCAATCATTCTCCGCTCGTGTCCGCTCTCAAGCCGGGAGTCGTGTCATATTCGGCGAAGGGGAATTCGGACAGATTTGCTATTACGGGCGGGTTTGTCGAAGTAAGCTCGAATCGGGTTTCGGTTTTGGCTGACAATGCCGAGGGAGCCGACGAGATCGATGTCGCTGCCGTCAAAGCGGACCGTGAGGCCGCCGAAAAGGCGCTCGCCGCGGCTTCGCAGTCGTCGATCGAGGAGACCGAAGCGATCCGCGAACGTCTCGAGTCGGCTCAGGTCAAACTTCAGGTCGCCTCAGGCAAATAGATCGTCATTAAATTATTAAGAAAAGAAAGGAGTTTCGGCTCCTTTTTTTGCGTTTTGGGGGACGGCTTATTTTATACAGAGCCGTGACATAGATCATTGCAGTTGATGACCGCAAAAGCCTGCGTATGCTTGACATAGCCCCCAAATAGATTATACTTGCCGCAAATTCAGTAATTTTACAATTTGAGTTGTTGAACGGTAAGGTTCCGTAAGATCGCAAGACAACTGCGTCCATCGCAGCACGCCGGGTTGGGTTTTTGCCACGCTGGCCGAACCCTGCGGCTCAATACCAGGCAGCCATTTAACAAGGGAAAAGTATATGTCTAACCGTAAATCGTCGCTCCGTTTTGTTTCCACCATCATCGCTATCATCGCCATTTCAGCAGTGACCTACGCGTCACCCTGGTCACAGGCGTTGAGTTATTTGGGAATAACTTCTACGGGTCCGGAGAATATCTCTGAGCCAGTTACGGTAAGTGCCGTAATGACCGCCGGAACATGCGGCGAGTTTGGCGGGTTGGCTATAGAGGTCGAGGCCACAGGCGGGACCAATCTCAGCTACGCGACGCTAAAGGAGGCATTTGACGCGATAAACGCGGGTGCTCATACGGGCACGATCACCATCGATGTTTGCGCCGACACCACCGAACCCACGGTCGTTGCTGCGCCATCGGTATTACTGAACGCGAGCGGGGTCGGGTCGGCATCGTATACATCGATCACGATGTCGCCGGCGGGTGGAGCCGCCCGAACTATATCGGGTGCGGCGACCGCAGGTTTCCCTCTTATTGACCTTGTCGGGGCTGATAACCTGACGATCGACGGTTTGAATGCCGGGGGAAATAGCTTGACGATCGAGAACACGACCGTTTCGGCGACCTCGGCGACGTCAACGATCCGTTTCATCGGCGGTGCGACTAATAATACGATCACCAACAGTAATTTGAAGGGTGCAAAGACCGCGTCGGTTGCGACAAACGGCGCAGTCGTTACATTTAGCACTGATGCCTTGACGGCCAATGGTAACGACAACAATACGATCTCGAATAACAACATCGGCCCCTCGGGTGTGAATCTGCCAACGACCGGAATTCAATGTAATGGCTCGACCACAACTACCGCGATCGGAAACAGCGGGATTGTAATTAACAACAACAATATATTTGACTACTTTGGTGCGGCGGTGACGAGCGCGGGTGTGGCCGTTAACGGTGGTTGCAATGCGCTTTCGATCACGAATAACCGGTTCTACCAAACCGCCACGCGAACCTGGACCACAGGGGCTGTTCACACCGGTATTCTCTTGAACAGTACGACTGCGACAAGCGGTGTTCAGGGAATGACGGTTACCGGCAATACTATTGGATACGCGTCGAACACACAGACTGGAACCTACACGCTTACTGGAGCTGGCACTGGTGCCAAATTTGTGGGAATTACCCATAACGGCATTTCCACGGGTGCGGTGTCGACCATTTCAAACAATACGGTCGCGGCTGTCAGTTTGACGGGCGTTACAAGTTCAGGAACCAGTACAAGTTCGCCTTTTATCGGTATCTTTTTCCAGGAGGGTAACGGGGTAACGAACAATAACACGATTGGCAGCCAGTCGACGACCGGTAGCCTGACATTCTCGACGACTACGACATCGTCAACCGACGTTTACGGGATCTATAACTTCTCGTCGAATGCATGGACATCAAACAATAACAATGTC
Organism: uncultured Chloracidobacterium sp.; assembly: GCA_937941715.1. Taxonomy (GTDB): domain Bacteria; phylum Acidobacteriota; class Blastocatellia; order Pyrinomonadales; family Pyrinomonadaceae; genus OLB17. The sequence goes on from CALDGX010000193.1 coordinate 7,141, forward strand.
GGCGGCATATCTGTTACCAATCTCGGGGCTTCTGGGACGTTCCTGGTTTATGGAATGAGAGCGTTCACGGGATCGACCACGACGTGGACTGCCGGGTCGAACAACATTGGCGGCACCGTGGCGAATTCTATACAACTTGCCGGCACGGGAACGTCGTCGCAGGTTGTTGGCATGTTCACAAGCAATGCCCCCACGGTCCTGACATCGAATACGATCCGCAATTTGACGACCAACATCGGAACAGGCACGACAAGCTCAGCCTCGGTTATCGGGATCAATCTGACGTCATCAACCCCTAATCAAACACTTTCGCAGAATACGATCCACTCGCTGACTAATACCAACACTACGGCTGCCTCTATTGTCACGGGCATCCAGTTCACCGGCGGCACGGCAAATGTTGTTGAACGGAATTTCATATACGGCCTAACCTCAGCAACTACTAGCGCAACGGCTGAGATCAACGGCATTCGTGTTGCTGGTGGCACGACGACATACCGCAATAATATGATCGCCCTCGGAGCAAACCAGGCGGTAGCGCTTGGTTCCGCCGCAAGCAACTCCGGCACGAGCGGTATCAATGGATTTAACGGATTTCTCGGAACTGACGCGTTTGTCCACAACAGTGTCTACATTGGCGGAACGGCGACGAGTGGATCCGGTGCGTCGTATGCACTCAACGGAACGCAGACGGTAAACACGCGCAGCTTCCGCGACAATATCTTCTACAACGCCCGCTCTAACAGCGGTGCGACCGGTTCGAATTATGCGGTCAAGATCAATGGGACCACAGCGAACCCGACCGGCCTGACGATCAATAACAATCTTTATTTTGTAAATGGTACCGGTGGTGTGTTTGGTTACTTTAACAGCGCAGATGTGGCCAACCTCGCTGCGTGGAAAACTGCGGTCGGCCAGGATTTAGGGAGTTTTGAATCCAACCCGCAATTTAACGATGCGACAAATGCGATCCCCGATCTGCACTTGCATCCAACCACAGCGACCGTGGCCGAAGGCAACGGTGTCGATGTCGGCGTGACCAACGATTTTGACGGTCAGACCCGCGCATCGTTCACACCGGTTGATATCGGTGCAGACGCCGGTAACTTTAACGGTATCGATCTTGCGCCTCCGGTGATCTCATACACGGCGCTTGCAAATACCAATCTAACAACCGATAGAGTTCTTTCCGTCACGCTCACAGACGTTTCTGGCGTGGCGACAGGCGGCGATGCTCCGCGAGTCTATTTCAACAAGAACGCGGGAACTTACTCTTCAACGGCGTGTTCGCTTGCCGGCGGAACCGTGCAGAACGGCACCTGGAACTGTACGATCGATAATTCTCTGATCGGAGGCGTTGTAACGGCTGATGTTATTCGTTACTTCGTCGTCGCGCAGGATATTTCGGGGAATCTGGGATCCAATCCGACCGCAGGATTCAGCGGAACGAACGTCAATACTGTAACTACCCCGCCGACGACCCCGAACAGCTATCTGATCGCGCAGGCGATCAGCGGCACAAGGACGGTCTGTGCCACAGGTTGCGATTACACTACGCTCACCGGGGCGACCGGTATATTTAAGGCGATAAACGACGGCGTTGCCACCGGCAACATCAATATTGAGATCGCCGGTGACCTGACGACCGGCGAGGACGGAACAAACGGGCTCAATGCTTTGGCTGAGCAGCCGTCCGGCAGCAACTTTACGGTCAAGATCTACCCGACTGGCAGTGCTCGTGCGATAACCGGAGCAGCGAATACCGCGCTCATTCGTACGATCGGTGCAAGCCGTGTAACGATTGATGGTTCGATCGGCGGAACCGGAACGGACCGCAGTCTGACGATCACGAACACCAGCGCCACGACTCCTTCGGTGATCCTGTTCGGATCGACCGGAACAACCCCTATTTCCAACAACACGTTGAAGAACTGCGTCGTCATTAATGGCGTCAACACCAGTTCTGCCGTCGTGATCTCGGATGGTACTACGCTCGGGACCGCCGGGTACTTCTCGAATATCACGATTCAAAATAACGACGTTCAAAAGGCCTTCGTTGGTGTTTTCGCAACGGGCGGGACGACTCCGCAGGGCGGCTCGAACCTCGTCTACACACAGAATAAGGTTGACACCTCGGGTGCAAATGCTGTTCGAAACGTGGGCCTGTATATGCAGGGCGTAAACGGAGCGACCGTTAGCAATAACACGGTCGGTAATTTCAGTAACGTTGAGGGCGAGAATGACACAGGTATCTGGCTGGCATCCGGTACGATCAACGCGACTGTTTCGGGCAATAACGTCAGTGGTCTGGGCATGACGTTAACGACAGGCTTCGCACCTTTCGGTATCCGCGAATCGTCAGGTTCGACGGCGTCAGGCAATACCATCAGCAACAACACGATCACGAATTTGACGACGACGGGTTCAACCGGCCTTCGAGGCATCGCTGCCAGCAGCACCGGTGTGACGATCGAGCGAAATAACATCTCGAACGTCCAAAACAATAACACGGGTACATTCGGAGCTTTCGGTATCGACATTACCGCCGGTAATGACGACGTGATCAAAAACAACTTCATCAGTGACGTCAATCACAATATGACCGGCGGTGCGGCATTCACGCCGGATTTTGGCGTTGTTGGAATACGTCTTGGAGCAGGAACCGGACATAAGGTCTATAACAACTCGGTTAACCTTTTTGGCACACACCCGGGTACGGCTACCACCAGTCTGCTTTCTGCGGCCTTTTCGATCAGTACGACCGCCCAGACAGGGATTGACGTACGCAACAATATTTTTGCGAACAACATCACCGGCGGCACGACTAGCATCGCCCACGTTTCGGTATATTTGCCGTCGGGCGGTACTTCCGCGATGAATCTGACGTGGAATAACAACTCGTACTATTTCGGAACCGACGCAACCAAACAGGGCACCGGCCAGGCCGGAACCACAGCGGGTACTAACTTCTTTACAACACTGCCGCTTTTGGCCGCTTATACCAGCGGGCTTTCGCCGGCGGCGACCAATGATAACGCTTCGATCGCGTCCAGCGGTGCAGTTCCGTTCTCATCTGCGACCGACCTGCATATTTCGGTCGGTGCACCTGAGGTCAACGCCGCAGTTGCTGTCGCGGGAGTCAATAACGACTTTGACGGCGACGGCCGTCCGGGTAATCTGGGGATCGAGATCGGTGCCGACGAGATCGCGGACGCAAACGCGCCGGATACGACCATCTTGACCAACCCGACGAATCCGTCGAACACCAATTCAGCGATCTTTACATTCTCGGGCACGGACACGCTTGTCAGCTCGACCGAGCCGAAGGGCGATGGTACAGGTTCGCGTTCCGAGACCGATGCTCCGTCAGCACTGGCCGGATTTGAGTGCCGTCTCGACGCCGGAGCATGGGTGTCGTGTACTTCGGGGATCATCTACAACTCGCTCACGCAGGGCTCACATACGTTTGACGTTCGAGCCAAGGATGCGAATAACAATGTCGATCCTTCGCCGGCCAGCTATACATGGTTCGTAGATACCGTCGCTCCGACGACGAGTCTCGACTCGTTCCCGACCAATCCGAGCACGAGCAATTCGGCGACGTTCACATTCAGCGCGGTTGACCCGGCTCCTGCAAGCGGTGTCGCCGGTTTTGAGTGCAAACTCGATGCGGGAGCATATGCGGTATGTACGTCACCCGCGAACGTGACCGGTCTCAGCCAGGGTTCACACACCTTTAACGTTCGGTCTACCGATGCTGCGGGCAACGTTAGTGTCGATGCACTTTATACCTGGACGGTTGATGCGATCGCTCCGGATACGACGATCCTGACCAACCCGACGGATCCGAGCAACAGTGCTAACGCTACATTCACTTTCAGCGGAACCGACAGCCTCGGCGCACCGGCGATCACATTTGAATGTCAGATCGACGGCGGTGCGTTTGGGGCGTGTACTTCGCCGAAGAACTACACCGGCCTCGCTGACGGTTCGCATACCTTCCAGGTTCGTGCCAAAGATACGGCGGGCAATGTCGATCCTTCGCCCGCGAGCTACACCTGGACAATCAGCACCGGCCCGGCAGGCCCGGTAGTGGTCACGGCCACGGCCGGTACACCCGGACCGACAAGCTATGCGACGGTCAAGGACGCTTTTGACGCGATCAATGCCGGAACCCATCAGGGCTCGATATCGATCGCCATCATCGGTGACACGACGGAGGCGGCGTCGGCTGTTCTTAATGAGAGTGGTTCGGGTAGTGCTTCATACACGGCGATCTCGATACAGCCATCCGGCGGAGCGGCTCGCACCGTGACGGGAAATGTTGCCGGCCACCTGATCGACCTCAATGGTGCCGATAATGTTTCGATCAACGGATTGAACACGGGCGGCAACAGCTTGACCATCTCGAATACTTCGCAGCAGGTGACGGCCAGCACGATCAGGTTCGTCAATGACGCGACAAATAACACGGTCACCAACTCGACCGTTTCCGGTGCGACCGGAGCGGCATTGAGCTCGGGCTTTGGCGTTATCTACTTCGCGACCGGTACGGTCACAGGTAATGACGGCAATATCATCAGCAATAACAACATAACGGGTGCAGGCGGTGCCCTGCCGATCAACGGTATCTACTCGTTCGGCACGAGTGCCGCGATCGACAACAGCGGTATTACGGTCAGCGGAAACAACATTTCCGATTACTTCAATACCAATAGTTCGTCGAACGGAATCAACGCCAACACGGGCAACTCGGGTTGGACGATCACGAACAACAAGTTCTTCCAGACCGGAGCCCGTACATACTTGACGGCCGCAACGCATAACGGTATCAACGTGCTGTCAGGCTCGGGCTACACGATCACGGGCAATACCATCGGTTATGCCGCGGCAAACGGCACCGGCGTTTACACGATGGGCGGAACGATCGCTACAAGATTCGTCGGTATTGCTCTGACGGTCGGAACGGCGGCCACGACATCAGTTCAGGGTAATACGGTGGCCTCGATCGCACTCGGAACGTCGAGCGGTGCTGCGACGACGAGCGGCGTTCTTTGCGGAGTCAATATCATTTCCGGAAACGTCAATGCTGGTAATGTCACTCCAAATACTATCGGAGCAACGACCGGAACGGGTTCGCTTACAGTGACCTCTACGACGACGCAAGCCGCGATCGTTGGTTTCCATTCTTCATCAACCGGTACGGTTGTGATCAGTAACAACAACATCGGTGGTTTTACCTCCGCAGGTGCCACCGCTTCGGTTGCGGGTGCCGTATTCGGCGTCAATGTCTCGGGCATTGCAACGTCGATCACGATCACCGGCAATACCATCGGCAATGCCACGGCTGACAATATGCGGGCCGGCGTGTCAGGAACGACCACCGGCAGCTCGCTTGCGAGCGGTATCAACCAGACTGCCGCACCACTCGCGTACAACTATTCCAATAACACGATCCAAAACCTATCATCTTATGGTACGGGAACGGGCGGTTATGTTCGCGGCATCCAGTCGGGAACGAGTGCAAATGCGGCCGCGGTTGGAACGATCAGCGGAAACACGATCAATAATCTGACCACGAGCGGAGCAGTTTCCGGACAAACGTCCGGTAACACGGCAGCTCTTGGAATTCAGGTCTTTGTCGGCGGAGCCACTGTTTCGGGAAATACGATCTCTAACATCTCGGCTATCAATTCAGGTGCCGTCGCGACGGTCGTCGCCGGTATTACTCATGCCACGGCAACGAATTCGGTCATCTCGAATAACCGGATCTGGGGCCTGAGCAACGCCAGCACGACGACGTCGACAACCTTGCCGAATGTCATCACGGGTATAATGATCCGCTCGGGTACGACATCGACGACGGTCGTTAACAATATGATCTCGCTTGGTGCGGGACAGGCTACTAATTCTTACATCTTCGGTATTTGGGGTAACCATGGCTCGACGCCGGATCCGCTGGATCAGGTCTATTTCAATACGGTCAATATCGAGGGAACCGTGGCGTCAGGTGCTGCACCGAGTGCCGGTTTCCACCGCGGCGATCTCACGACGACCAACAAAAATCCGGTTGTCGACGTCCGCAACAACGTGTTCGTCAATACACGCTCGGGCGGTACTGGCAAACACTACGCGATCGCGAACCATATCGGCGGCACCTCGTCGACGGCGACCGGTTGGACCACAGTCAACAACAACGTGCTGAACGCCAATCCGGCGACGATCGGATTCTGGACAACGGACCAGACCTTCGCCGGTTGGAAGACCGCTTCGGGTGGTGACGGCCTGAGCTATTCGGGCATTTCGGTCAATTTTGTCAACGCTGCGGCTGGCGACCTGCACGTCAACATGGGCGTGACTCCTACTTCGCTCGAATCGGGCGGCGTTGTCATCGCCGGTATCACGACCGATATCGACGGGCAGACGCGTCCGGGACCGGCCGGCTCGACCAATGGCGGTGCTTTCGCTCCGGATCTCGGTGCAGACGAGTTTGACGGCGTATACCTTGACGGAGCTGCTCCGATCATTACCTATACGAACCTGCCGAACACAACATCGACGGCAAACCGTACCTTGTCGGTAAATATCACCGACGGAACGGGCGTAGCCGGCGGCGGCAATTCACCGCGTGTTTACTTCAAGAAAACCACGGATGCCGTGTACGCATCGAGTGCCTGTTCGCTCGCAAGCGGTACACCGCAGAACGGCAGCTACAACTGTGTGATCGACAATTCATTGGTGGGCGGCGGAACGGTCGCGACCGGTGATACGATCCAATACTTTGTCGTTGCTCAGGACACGGTCGGCAATCTCGCCGCAAGTCCGTCGCTCGGATTCTCGGGTGTCAACGTCAATACGGTGACGACGCCTCCGACGACTCCTAACTCTTACATCATATCTGTCGCCTATACGGGCAACTACGATGTCGGAACCGGCGGAGCGTTTACTTCGCTGACCAATCCGGGAGGTATTTTCGAAGCCCTCAACGCGGGTGTCCTGACAGGCAATGTCAACATCAACATCATCAGCGATCTGACTGGTGAGACCGGGACGGTTTCGCTCAATCAGACAACTGAAGAAGGTGCCGGCGGCTACACGATCAAGATCCAGCCGACGGGAGCCCCCCGCAGTATTACCGGCAGCAGCAACTCGTGGATCATCCGCCTTGCTGACGCCGACCGTGTGACGATCGACGGTTCGCTTTCGGGCGGAACGGCGGTCGGAGTGGGCGGTGACCCCGGCCTTCGCAATCTGACGATCCAGAATACGAGCACGACTGCGACGTCCGGTGCCGTAATTGTGATGAGTGCCGTTTCCAACGGTGCCCAAAACAACACGGTCCGCAACGTCAATATCTCGGGCCAGGATCCGACTCAGACGCTGATCGGACTTCAGATCGGAGGTGCCGGCATCGGAACCGCCGGCGGTCCGAACCATAACGCTCGGGTCGAGAATTGTTCGTTCCAGAAGTCGATCATCGGTCTCTATGATGCCGGAGCTAACTCGGCACTTCAGAACACAGGCCACGTCGTGACCATGAACGATCTCTCGTCCACCGGAGCCAACAGGCTGCGTCGTTCCGGTATGCTGTTCTTTAACGCGAACGGCCTACAGGTAACTATGAACAGCATCGGCGGCATTGTCGGTGACGAGTCTGCCGACACCTATGGTATCGGTGCCGGTATTCAGGCATACGACACGACCACTGTCCTTAGCGGTGCGGTCACTAATTCGCTGATCGCCGGCAATAAGATAAATGGCGTGTCCAGTACCAATACCACAGGCTTCTCGGCCGTAGGTATCGGTATCGCGGGCGGCACGACCGGTGCCAACGTCGTGGCCAATAATATGGTGACGGGCGTCATGGCTCCGTCGACCTCGCCTGACCTGGTCGCCGGCATTTACGTCGCCGGTGCGGCCGGTGCCAGCACCAAACTGTTCTACAATTCGATCGCCATGACCGGTGACCGCGGAGCCGTGGCCAGCCAGATCGGCAGCTATGGTGTCGCGATCACGGGTGTCGATCCGACGGTCGAACTCAAGAACAACGTTCTTTACACAACGCAGACATCGGGCGGCGGTGCAAATGCCAAGAGCTACGCGATCGGCATGGTGACGACAACGTTTGCTAACCTCGATTCGAATTACAACGATTTCGTTTCGACGGGTGCTAATGCGGGTGGATTCAGGACCGCGGGCCTTGGAGCTACGGGAACTGATCTTGCCACCCTGTCGGCTTGGCAGACGGCGGTCTCGGATGACGCGAACTCACTCGCAGTTGATCCGACATTCGTCGATCCGCTCGTCAACCTACACCTGCAATCGGGCAGCCCGATGGTCGGTGCCGGTACGGCAGCGGGCGGTATCACAGTCGACTTTGACGGTGACAGCCGCGATGCAACGCCGGATATCGGTGCAGACGAGTTGGATACGACGGCTCCGGATACTCAGATCCTGACCAATCCGACCAACCCGAGCACCAGTGCCGATGCGACGTTCACGTTTACGGGAACCGACTCGGCGATCGCGGCGGTCGCTAGCTTTGAGTGTCAGATCGACGGAGGTGGTTTCTCGGCGTGTACTTCGCCGCAGAGCTACATGGGCCTTTCACAGGGTTCGCATACGTTCCAGGTTCGTGCCAAGGACGGAGCGGGCAATGTCGATCCGACACCTGCGTCATTTACCTGGACGATCGACGCGATCGCCCCTGACACGACGATCCTGACCAATCCGACGGATCCGAGCAACAGTTCGAACGCGACCTTTACGTTCAGCGGAACGGACAGCCTCGGAGCACCGGCGATCACATTTGAATGTCAGATCGACGGCGGCGGATTCTCGGCCTGTACTTCGCCGAAGAACTACGCCGGACTTGCGGACGGTTCGCATACCTTCCAGGTACGTGCCAAGGACGCGGTCGGCAATGTCGATCCGACTCCGGCGTCATACACCTGGACGATAAATACGGTTCCCGCATCGCCGGTGACCGTAACGGCAACCGCTGGAACAACCGGCCCGACCGGTTACAACACGGTCAAGGAGGCCTTTGACGCGATCAATGCCGGAACCCATCAGGGGGCTGTCACCGTATCGGTCAACGCCAACACGACCGAAACAGCGTCGGCCGTGCTCAATGCCAGCGGCGGAACGTCAGCCTACACGAGCGTGCTCGTCAGGCCGACGGCGGTCGTCTCGGTTTCGGGCAGCATTGTCGGAGCCGTCATCAAACTGAATGGTGCCGATAATGTCACGATCGACGGCCGCATCGGCGGTACCGGTTCGAGCCGTGACCTGACCGTGGCCAACACCTCAAACACCACGGCGACGGCGGCCATATGGCTGTCGAGCCTCGGTGCCGGTGCCGGTGCGTCGGGCAACACGATCCGCAATGTCGAACTTGCCGGCGGTGCCCCGCAAAACACGGGTACGCTGTCGACCTACGGCATTATCATGAGTGGTACTGCCATCTCGACGACCTCGAATGGTGAGGATAACGACAACAACTCGTTCATCGCCAACCGTATCATTCGTGTCCGTTACGGTATTGTGACACGCGGCCTAACGACCAACCTCAATGCCAATCCGATCGTGACCGATAACATCATCGGCCCGGCTGCGTTTGGTGCTGACGCTATCGGAAAGGTCGGCATCTTTATGCAGGCCGATAGCGGAGCAACGGTCAGCCGCAACACGATACAGTTCGTCGGCGGTGATTTCGCCAATACCTCGGGCGGTGCAGACCGCGTCGGTATTGCGATCGGTTCGGATGCCTGGGGTTCGACACCATCAACTCTGCTCGGTACGGGTTACACGGTTGCGAGAAACGTCATTCACGACGTTATCGAAGAACGGACATTCTCGGCGGTCGGTATCTATCTCGGTGCGGTCAACGGAACCAGCCCGACGGGTAACGTGGTTGCCAACAACTTCGTTTACAACCTCAAGGCTAACGGTACGCTTGGCGACGCCGGTGTCGGTATCGGTATTGCCGGTGGCAATGGCGACAGTGTCGTATTCAACTCCGTTCGGATGGAGGGCGATATGGACCCGAATGCCGGTGCTACCGCTCCGACCCAAACGAGTGCAAATATGCGTATTGCCAATACGCCGACCAATCTGACGGTCAAGAACAACAGTCTCTATAATGACGTGTTCTCGTCGTCGACGCCGGCACTCAACACGGTCAATATTCAGGTCCAGACCGCCACGTTCGCCTTCGGAACCGGCGGCCTGAACAACAACAACTACTACTTCCCGGCGACCAATATCACGGCACAAACAGGTGCCATCGGTACGGCGTCGCTGGCGACCACATTCTTTGCCACACTTGCAAACTGGCAGGCGGCTATCACACCTGCCCAGGATGCTGCTTCGATCCAGGCCGATCCGCAGTATGTCTCGGCCAGCGACCTGCATATCGCGTTGGGTTCGCCTAACGTAAATGCCGGTGCGGCCGGAACTGGTGTTGTCAACGACATCGACGGTCAGCTTCGCGATGCGACGCCGGATATCGGTGCCGATGAGCCGAATGGTGTAACGCCGCCGGCCAACGACATTGCCGCCTCGGCGATCAACTCACCGGTCACGGGCAGCACACTGCCCAATGGTTCGACCGTAACGCCTCAGGCCAAGTTCACCAACGTCGGTTCTGCGACACAGACCAACGTCGGTGTTCAGTTCACGATCACCGGTCCTGGCGGATACAGCTATACGGATAACCAGGTGATCGCTTCGATCGGGCCCGATTCGTCGGCAACGGTCACTTTCGCGGCGGCTCCGGCCTTCACGACCGCGGGCGGCTACACGACGACGGCATTGGTCACGACGAGTGACACCAATCCGGGCAACGACTCGACGGGAGGCTCGTTCAACGTCCTCGATCCGCTCAACGGCCCGTACACGGTCGGTACCGGCGGAGCGTTTACGTCGTTGACCAATCCGGGCGGATTGTTTGACGCTCTTAACACCCTCGGTGCGGCAGGCAACGTGACGGCCAACATCACGACCGACCTGACGGCTGAGACCGGTGCTATCCAGCTCAATCAGCTGCCGGGCGGCTTTGGCCTGACGATCAAACCGAGCGGTGCTCCGCGTACCATCTCGGGTAACGGTGCGTCACTCGGACTTATCAAACTCTTCGGAGCCGATAATGTCACGATCGACGGTTCGCTCTCGGGCGGCAGTGATCGCAGCTTGACCATCACCTACGGCAACACCGGCGGTGCGGTCATCTGGATCCAGGCGGCGAGTGCCTCAAACGGTGCTCTCGGCACGACCATCAAGAACACCAACCTCTCGGGCAATACCGGAACGACCATCATCGCCGGTATCATATCCGGCAGCGGTGTGACGCTTGGCGGCGCGGCTGAGTCGCCAAACTCGAATACGACGATCCAAAACAACTGGATGTATCGCGTTCAGAATGCGATCTACAACCAGGGTGCGGTCGCGTTTGACCAAAACTGGAATATCACCGGCAACACGTTCGGATCGACCGTCGCGGCCGATAAGAACTCGTTCCGCGGTATGTTGATCGGCAACGTTCAGAACTTTGTCGTCAACGGCAACACGATAGCCGGCATCTCGTCGACACCGACGACGACCGCCGCGATGAGCGGTATCCAGCTCGCGTTTGCCATCAACGGCGGTTCGATCGTCAATAACGTCATCCGCGACATTCGCAACAACAGTGCGAGCGGAACGGGTGCCTACGGCATCAACGTCACCTCGACGTCGGCTGCCGCTAATGTGACCATCGCCAACAACTCGGTGTCCGATGTCGCGGCACTCGGTTCGGCGACGGTGCTGAGCAACGGCTTTGGTATCAACTTCAACGCGACCGGTGCGGCGGGCTACAAGCTCTATCACAACTCGGTCAACATGAACGCGAACCAGGGTTCGGGCACGACGGCGGCGATGCATGTCGCGGCCGGTGTGACGGCGGCCGGTGCACTTGATGTACAAAACAACATTTTCGCAAATACTCAGACCTCGGGTGCTACCCGCTATGCCGTTTACAGTGCGGCCGCGGCGAGCGTCTATACCCCGATCAATTACAATGATTACTTTGCGGCAAATGTTGGCTTCATTGGCGGTTCGGCGAGGGTCACCCTCGGCGATTGGCAGACAGCGACCACGCAGGACGCCAACTCGCTGGCGGTCGATCCGCTGTTCGTCGGCCCGACCAACCTGCACATCAGTGCCGGCAGCCCGATGATCGACACGGCGGTGACGATCCCGGCGGTCAACTCCGATTTCGACGGCCAGACGCGTCCGATCGGTGCGGCCAACGATATCGGTGCTGACGAGTGGGTCGCGACCATCACGATCTCGGGACGCGTCCTGACATCCGACGGCCAGGGCATCAAGAACGTCCTCGTCTCGCTCACCGACAGCGGTGCCGGGCCGAAACGTTCGACGCTGACCGGACCGTTCGGTTACTACTCGTTCACGGGCCAACCGAGCAACCTGGTCTACACGGTCTCGGTCGGATCCAAGCGGTTCACCTTTACGCCGAATTTCCGCGACGTTGGCGGTTATGCCGACATCACGAACTTCGACTTTACGGCCGACCCGCTGCCGTAACCCTTTAGCCGGACGCCTGCCCACGGTGGGCGTCCGCATTACTCTCTAGTAAAAATGGCCCTCGTTCGCTGTCGAACGGGGGCCTTTTTGCGCATTCGCACGTTGAACGCCGCAATCATACTTGCCTACAAATCGCCGATCCACCACGAATCGCAGTGTCTGACCTATACTTCTATTCTGAAAAGTACCTTGACTAAGATCGTCATTCCCTTATAATTTCACGTAACGTTAGAAAATAAGTACTCCCACGCGAGGTTTCGCCTGCGCCGAATTTCGGGCCGCAGTGTCCCCTGATCCAGGCCGTATACCAAAGATCCGAACATGGAGTTACATAAATGTCTTCAGGTAAACAAAAAGCTCTCATTACTCTCGCTGTTTGCACGTTCGTCGTGGCCACATCGCTCTTTACCTTTGCAGGCATCCGGCAAAACACTGCAACAGTAATAAACTCGGTAACAGAATTCCTTGGCCTCGCCGCGCCCGAACGCTCCGCACAACCAGAACCAGTTACGCCCAACGCACCCGAAGCGAACACCGAACCGATGTTCTTTGTGGATTCTGTGATCCTGGCTTGGGAGCCGAACTTAAATCTCGGTAACGAAGTGACGATTAATTCGTCGACGACAGATACCAATCTCAATTCGTCGACGCTATCACGGGGAGCGGGTTTGCTTGCTTCCACCCTGGGAAACGCGTATTCGTCGACCGATTTTACGGCAAGTGGTACATTTGTGAATGCCGTCGCGAACAATGATTATCTTCAGTACACCGTTTCGCCGAAATCAGGATACAGGGTATCGCTAAGCGCTCTGGACGCGAATTTCCGGCGCTCGGGTACCGGTCCAAATGCGTTTCAGTGGCAGTACAGTTTGGACGGCTTCGCGACCGCAGGCACCAATATTGGATCTGCTATTAGCTATACCGGAACTACAACGAACGGGAACGCCCAAGCCCAGATAGACCTTTCAGGTATAAGTGCTTTGCAAAATGTGGCCAACCCATCGGTAATCACGATTCGCCTCTACGGTTACGGGGCTGGCGCGACGACTGGAACGTTCGCCATTGGCCGCCTTACTGGAAATGATCTTGCGATTACTGGTTCCGTTTCGCAAATTCCGCCAACTATAACGTCGGTCAGCCCGACCTCGGGTTCGACATCGGGCGGGTTTACTTTAACGGTCAATGGTACAAATCTGACCGGAGCGTCGGCCGTCACGGTCGGCGGTGATTCGTGTCCGATCCTAAGTAATTCGGGAACGGTGATAACCTGTACGGCTCCGGCACATGCTGCGGGACTCGTGGACGTAAGCGTCACGACACCCGGCGGAACCTCGGCCAACACCGCCGCCGATGATTTTACCTATGCCGCACCACCGACTATCGGGGTCTTTGCTAATACGAGCCTTGGACTGAGCGGGAATACGACCGTTACGCCCGATCTGGGACCGACGGGTGCGACGAGCATCAGCGTAATCGCTCCTCCGGCGTTCAATGGTACGCTGTCGGCAGATACGGCGACCGGCGTTGTCAGGGTAATGGACGCTCATCCGGCGGGAACGTATCCGGTGACAGTGACCGCATTCGGACTTGGCGGCACGGTCTCGACGACATTTAACCTCACCGTGACCGACGGCACGTCCTGCGGCGGGGCTACCTCGTTCTCGTTCCAACCGGCGGCGACGGTCGCCATCGGCACCGGTACATTTCCAAGGGGCCTGGCGGTCGGCGACCTGAACCACGACGGTAACCAGGATGTTGTCACGGCGAACGGTGCGTCGAACAATATCTCGGTTCTGCTCGGGAACGGTTCGGGCGGATTTGGTGCCGCGGCGAACTACGCCATGGGGAGTTCTCCGATCAACGTCGCCCTTGGCGATATGAACGGTGACGGATGGCTAGACGCTATCACCCCCAATACGGGCAGCAACAACGTCTCGTACCGGCCAGGCGGCGCCGGCGGCACATTTGGAGCGTTGACAAACTTTACGGTCGGGTCGCAGCCAACCTGGGCCGTGATCGGTGATTTCAACGGCGACGGACGGCTAGATTTTGCGGTGACAAACAGTGGCTCCAACAATGTTTCGATCAGGCTCGGCGACGGTGCGGGCGGCTTTGCGGCGGCGACAAATTTTGCGGTCGGCACCACGCCGGTCACGGTTGCGACGGGCGACTTTAACGGCGACGGCAAACTCGACCTAACAACGGCAAACTTTAGCTCAAACAACGTGTCCGTCCTGTTGGGCAACGGTGTTGGCGGCTTCGCGGCGGCTGTCAATTTTACGGCCGGCACGTCACCGATATCGGTCGCCGCCGGTGACCTGAACGGAGACGGTAAGCAAGATCTCGCGGTTGCCAACCAGGGGTTCCTGCCGGGCGTTAGCGTTCTTTTGGGCGACGGCACAGGTTCATTCGGGCCTCGGTCGGGTTATCCCGGCGGCGTCTTGCCGGCGGCGGTTGCTTTTGGCGACTTCAACAACGACGGCAAACAAGACCTGGCCGCGGGCGACCAAAATGGGCCAACGGTCCCGATACTGCTCGGAAACGGCGCGGGCGGATTCGAATATACGCGAAACTTCACCGTCGGTACTTCGCCGCGTTCGATCGCCGTGGCCGACCTCAATGGTGACGGGCGGCAGGACATCATCGCCGGGAATTCAGGGTCGAATAATCTTTCGGTCCTGCTCGGCACTTGCATCACGCCCGAGGCCGATCTTAAGGGCAACGGCGTTTCGATCGCCGATGGCGATGTCGTCCCGTCGCTGGCCGACCACACCGATTTTGGTTCGACGCCGATCTTATCACGGATAACGCGGACCTTTACGATCGAAAATACGGGAACCGGCGATCTTTATCTGACACAGGCAAACCAGATCTCGATAATCGGTGCCAACCCTGACGACTTTCAGTTGACCGTCTTACCCGCGTCACACGTCGTTGGGGCAGGTAGCTCGGTGACCTTCAGTGTCGACTTCTACCCGGGCACCCCGGGGCTTAAGACGGCGGTCATTTCGATCGGCAACAGCGACCGGGATGAGAACCCGTACGATTTTGCGATACAGGGCATGGCGACGGCGAGCTACACCGTCACGTACGACGGCAACGGCAACACCGGCGGCACGGCCCCGATCGACCCGAACAGCCCGTACACATATCCCGCGACCGTGACCGTGCTCGGTAACTCCGGCACACTGGTCAAGACAAATTACACCTTCAGCGGCTGGAATACTCAGTCGGACGGCCTCGGCACGACATATCAGCCCGCCGACACGTTCAGCATTGAGGGTTTCACGACACTCTACGCGATCTGGACGCCGACACCTGCGACGATCGGTAGTTATGCCGATACTTCGATCGTGATGAGCGACAACGGCGTGGTCACGCCCGGTTCGGCGCCCACGTTCACTACGTCGATATCCGCCCATACCAATACCAGATTCAAGGGCACGCTGGCGGCCGATCCAACGACCGGTGCCGTAACGGTGACCAACGCCTACCCGTCCGGTATTTATCCGATCACCGTGACCGCATTCGGCCTTGGCGGCCCGGTCTCGACGAGCTTTAACCTGACTGTCACCGCGGCCGGCTGCGGCGGCACGTCCGGTTTGGGCCCGGCGGCCAATTTGCCCACGGGCACCGCCCCGATATTGGTCGCGGTCGGCGACTTTAACGGCGACGGCAACCAAGATCTCGTAACGGCGAACAGCGGTTCCGCGAGCGTTTCGGTGCTGATCGGCAGCGTCTCGGGAACCTTTGGCGCAGCGACGAATTTTGCAGTCGGGACCACGCCGCAGTCGCTGGCGGTCGGCGATTTTAACGGCGACGGACGTCAGGACATTGTGGTAGGAAACTACGGTTCGAGCTCGGTCTCGCTGCTTCTCGGCAACGGCTCCGGCTCATTCGCCCCGAGGACCGACACGAGCCTCGCAGGGCAGTCGCCGTACGCGATCGCGATTGCTGACATTAACGGCGACGGACGGCAGGATGTCGTAACCGCCAATGTGAACCGTAATGTGAGCATTCTGCTCGGATCGGGGTCGGGTACATTCGCTGTGTCAACCCGCACCGTTGGTGGCGACCTGCCGGTCTCGATCGCGGCCGGGGACTTTAACAATGACGGTAAACAGGATCTCGTGGTAGCCCATTCGTTTGCGGGCTATGTGACGATCATGCCCGGCAACGGCGATGGCACGTTCGGAATATTTACGACATTTACATCGGGACCGTACTCGGCGTCGGTCGCGGTCGGCGACCTCAATGGCGATGGCAACCAGGACCTCGCGGTCGCAAACTCATCGGAAGGAACGATCTCGGTGTTGGCCGGCAACGGTCTTGGCGGATTTGCGACGGCTGTACCGTTTAGCGTCGGGAACAGTCCGCTGCATGTGGCTACCGCGGACCTCAACGGCGACGGCAACCTTGACCTTCTGTCCGCAAATTACGCCTCGAACGATATGTCCGTGCTGATCGGCAACGGTTCGGGCTCATTTGCCCCAGCGGTCAATTACGCCGTGGGAACCGCTCCATATGCGGTCGCGGTCGGCGACGTCAACGGCGACGGTTTTCAGGATATCGTCGCGAGTAATAGTTCGACCAACAACCTCTCGGTCCGGCTCGGGACGTGCATGACATCGGTTACGTATAACGGTAACGGCAGTGACAGCGGCAGCGTTCCCGTCGATCCCGCCTCGTACCCGGTCGGCTCGACCGTGACGGTACTGAATAATACCGGCGGCCTAACCCGAAACGGCTACGATTTCAACGGCTGGAACACCGCCGCAGACGGCAGCGGCACCAGCTACGCTCCGGGCAGCACGTTCACGATCAGCGCCAATACGACGCTTTATGCAAAGTGGGCGATCAGGCAATACACGCTGACCTATAACGCTGGCGTGGGCGGGACGATCTCGGGCATAACGCCGCAGACAGTGAATCATGGTTCGAACGGCACGGCGGTGACCGCGGTTCCGAATTCGGGTTTTGCGTTTGTCAATTGGAGCGATCTATCGACAGCCAACCCAAGGACCGATACAAATGTAACGGGCCCCATCACGGTCACGGCGAACTTTGTACCAAATCAGTACTCGCTGACCGTAAATGCCGGTGCGGGCGGCTCGAT
>CALDGX010000194.1 GCA_937941715.1 uncultured Chloracidobacterium sp.
TGAACACTGAAGCCGGAAATCAACAAGATATTGTGCTGTCATCCAGGATCGTCGACCGCGGCGACGCCGAACTGGTCAAACTGTGTCGAAACGGCGATCAGTCGGCATGGGACCAACTAGTCAACCGGTATCAGCGACTGATCTACGCGATACCCCGACGAGCAGGCTTGAGCGACGAACAGGCGGCGGACGTGTTTCAGGAAGTTTTTCTGACACTACTGCAAAAGATCGACGAGATCGAACAACCTGACCGGATACGTTCGTGGATCGTTACGACGGCAAAATTCAAAACATGGGCCGTCGTCCGCAGCGGCAAAGGCCTCTATTCGCCTGAGACCGAGGAAGAAATGGAAGCCGAAATGGCGGATCTTCGCGACACCTCGCCGCTGGCTGACGACATGCTGATCGAGCTGGAGGAGCAGCATCTGATCAGGACCGCGATGCTGGAGCTGGAAGAACGCTGTCAGAAGATATTGTCGATGATCTATCTGCGTGATCCGGCGGCAAGCTACGCGGAGGTCGCCGCCGCGATCGATGTCGGCGAGACGAGCATCAGCCCGCTGCGGTCGCGATGCCTCAAGAAATTAGAAAAGTTGTTGTCTTAACCAGGAAGATGTGTCTTTTTTGCGGTTGAGGCCGCACTGTTTGGTTGGAGAGAGCGTTGAAGGACGCCGTCAAGAGTAATGAACGACCCGTTGGAACAAAAACTCGAACACATCATCAGCCGGATGAAGGCCGACACCTCGATCGACGCCCCGCCTGACTCGCTAAAGTATGTGAGCGATCTGTTTCGCACACGATCCGCGGCACCCAAGCCGACGCTTGTTCGGCGAATTGTAGCCGCCCTTTCGATGGATCTGATGCCGGATCGCGCGGCATTCGGCGAACGCTCGGCCGCCGGCGGCCAGGCAAGGCAGATGCTATTTGACGCAGGCGAGTTTGCGATCGATCTGCGGGTATCGGGCAGTGTGAGCGGCTTTGATATCCGGGGCCAGATCCTCGGCGAATACGGAGCCGGCCGGGTGACGCTCTCGGGCGGCGGCCATTCGTCGGAGACGGATCTGGATACGGAAGGCGGCTTTAAGTTTGACGCCGTTGCCGCGGGAACGTACTCAATCGTAATCGCCGGCGAAGGCGGTGAATTGGCGGTTGAGAATATTGAGTTCGTGTGAGTGGGCACTGTCTCCGCCCATCCCCATTGCGACCGGCTGTTAAGATGGCCGGTCGCTTTTTCGTTGTATAATCGAACGTTCAGATGACCGGAAACAGCCTCACCGAACAGATCATCGCAGCCGATTCCGCCACCGAACGCAGGCGTCTGTTGGCTCTTGCGGCCAGTGATCAGATCGAACGTCTGCCCGTCGAGATCAGGGAGATCTGCATCGCGAGTTGGTCGAGCGACCCGTCACGCGTCCAGCGTGCCGCAGCCGCCCTCGGTTTTTTGTACCGGTCACACCGGACTGATCACACTCTGGCAAATTACAAATGGACCGAAGGCATCGCCGCGATCACCCGCGGAGATTTTGAAAAAGCCGTCGAACGGTTGGAAACCGCGATCGCCGAATTTCTGAGACTCGGCCGCGATGTCGAAGCGGCTCGTGTAAAGGTCTCGAAACTCCTCGCTCTGGCGATGCTCTCTCGTTATGACGAAGCCGTTGAAACGGGGCTCGCGGCGATCCCGATCCTTGTCGAGTGCGGCGATCAGCTTGCCGCCGGTAAGATCGAGATGAATCTCAGCAATATCGTCTCACGCCGCGGCAAGCACACCGAGGCCGAGGGATATTGCTCGTCCGCCCGACAGCGCTTTATCATCGCCGCCGAACCGTCGTGGCAGGCGATGGCCGAGAACGGCCTGGCCAACACCTACGCCGAGCTGAACGATTTTGACCGTGCCGCCCGGTTTTATGAGGCCGCCAGATCGACGGCGGTCAGCGCCGGAATGTTGGTGACCGAGGCCGAGGTCGAGGCGAGCATGGGCAACCTTGCACTTTTTCGCGGGCGATACGGCGATGCCCTGCGGCACCTCGAACTCTCACGCCGAAAATTTGAGATGCTCGATATGCCGCACCAAACGGCGATCGCCGAGCTCGAGATCGCCGATATTTACGCCGAACTAAATCTGAATTTTGAGGCCGTCGAGATCTACCGAAAGGTGTGCGAAGAGCTTCGCCGGCTCAAGCTCAGGTCTGAGGAATCGCGTGCGAGGATCAATCATGCCCGGGCGGCGTTGGCGATCGGCGACACGAAAGCGGCGAAACGCGAACTCACCCGTGCGCTCAAGCTGTTTGCGGCCGAGGGGAACGAGGCCGGAACGATAACCGCCCGGCTTGAGACCGCAAACATCGCGCTCGGCAGCGGCGACCCGCATTCGGCTTTGGAAAACACGGCGATCGCCTTCGAACTGCTGAAATCGATCGAAAATCCGCGGCTTGCGTTGACGGCGGGCATCATCGCCGGCCGGGCTCACGCCAGATGCCGCAATTACGAAAAGGCGGCAGAGGAGTTTCGAAAGGTCATCGGTGACGCCGTTCGCTTGCGGCAGCCGGACATCAGGCAGCGGGCGTTGACCTTTCTCGGCGAGTTGGACGCCGCCGCCGGAAACGACACCGAGGCGGAACGTAAATTCAAGATGGCGATCAGGATCGTCGAAAAACTTCGGGCTCCGCTCGCGTCCGAAGAATTTGGTATGGCGTTCATGGCTGCCCGTCTGCGGCCTATTGACGCGCTTGCGAGGCTCTACCTGGGTCAGGATCGCATCCGCGACGCGTTTCGGGTGGTCGAGAGCGGACGGTCGCGGTCGCTTGCCGATTCGATCGGACGCGGCCGGACCGGCTCCGACGACGCGGACAGTCTCGAACGCCGCCTTGAGACCCTCCGCGAGGAACTGAACACATACTACAAGCGTCTCGACCGGGCCGACCCGGACGAGGCGGCCGAGATCCGGCTCGCGGCCGATCAACGCGAGGACCAGATAAGCCGCCTTACGCGTCAGATATCAAGTGTCGCGGTCGGCGGGGCCGAGAGAGCGGCCCTTCGGTTTTCGGCGGCTGAGTTATTACGGCAGCTCGGCCGATCAACTACTCTGGTCGAATTTATCGAGATCAACGGACAGTTTTCAGCGTTTGTCGCATGTCGGGGAAAGCTGCGGTTCTTTCGCGATATCGCTTCGGCGGATGAGGTCGCCGAGGCTCTCGCGGATCTGCATTTTCAGTTCGGGGCGATGCGATACGGCCACATTGCACGCTTTGCCGCACAAATGCGGTCGCGGGCCGATCAAAGGCTGCGAAAACTATACGACCTGCTGATCGAGCCGTTGTCACCGTCGCTTGCCGGCGGCCGTCTGGTGATCATTCCTGCCGGGACGCTCAATTACGTTCCGTTTCAGGCGCTTTTCGACGGTGAGCGGTATCTCATCGAGCGGTTCGAGATCAGCTACGCACCGAGTTCGGCCGTCTGGGCGAGGCTCGGCAGCCGAAAGCCCCGCGGCCTGAATGGCGTTTTGCTGATGGGCTATGCCGACGAGCGGATCCCGCTGGTGGAACAAGAGATCAAGACGATCAGGCGGATCATGCCCGATGCACGGGCATTTGTCGGTGAAAAGGCAACGGTCAGGGCATTTGACAAATACGCCGCCGCCGCGGGCATCATCCATCTCGCGTGCCATGGGCAGTTTCGGCCTGAAAATCCGATGTTCTCAAGCCTGCATCTCGCCGACGGGCGTATTACGGTCCGCGATATATGTTCGCATGACCTAGCGGCCGAGCTTGTCGTCCTGAGCGCGTGTGAAACGGGCCTCAGCAAGGTCTATGCGGGTGACGAGATACTCGGCCTTTCACGCGGATTTCTAGCCGCGGGAGTATCGTCGCTTATTGTTAGTCTTTGGGCGGTCAACGACACCGCAGCCGGACAACTGATGACCGATCTTTACACAGAAATGCAACGCGGGGGTACCGCGGCAGCATCTCTCAGACATTCGCAGCTGTTGGCGATCGCGCGCGGCGAACACCCGTTTCTCTGGTCGCCGTTCATTTTGGTCGGCCACTAAAAAGAAATATTTTCAAATGTCTTTTTGATAGAATTAGGCGCACTGTGACGATGGCGGGTAGTTTCCCGATATTTTCACCCGTGCGAGGCAGTAATGACCTGTAGTATTTCAAGGATGGTGCAATTCATCTTGCTTTTGGCGTTGACCGCCGCGGCGTATGTCTCGACCGGCGCTCAAAACGTCGGAACACCCAACTGCAGTTGCGTGCCTGA
>CALDGX010000195.1 GCA_937941715.1 uncultured Chloracidobacterium sp.
GCCCCGAGGCTCAGGTGGTCGCCAAAATGAACGAGGCGATCGCGATCGATCCGAAGCGAACGGAAACCTATTTAAGCCTGTCGCGATATTATGTGACCCGCGAGATGGCTCGCGAGGCCGAAGACACGATCAAAAAGGGGATCGAGGCAAATCCTGGTTCGGTTGTCGGAGTGATCGAATACGGACGATTCCTGACCTTTGCCGCTCGAAATTCTGAGGCCGAGGTACAGTTTCGAAATGCTATTGCCGTCGAACCGGCCAATATAGAGGCCCACGAAGCGATAGCGGATTTTTATGTGAGTACGCGGCAGTACGACAAGGCAGAGAACGCCTATAAGGAACTGGTCAGCATTCAGGAAAACAGTCCTGAGAGCCGCCTGGATCTTGCCGAGTTCTATGTGGTCATCGATCGGACCGATGCCGCCGAGGCGACGCTGTTACAGATAATCAAAGAATCGCCCGACTACACGCGGGCGCGTTATCGCCTTGGACAGATATATCTCGATTCCAAAGATTCGGCGAAGGTTACCGAGCAGGTCGATGCGCTTCTAAAGATCAATAACAACGATGTTGAGGCACTTATGCTGAGGGCCCGGGTCCGAATGCTCGATAACCAGCCGAACGACGCGATCAGGGACCTCGAAGATATCCTCAAAAAGCACCCGAGCGAACGCGATGCGTTGTTTTACATCGCTCAGGCCAAAATTACCGTCGGTCAACTCGATCAGGCAAAGGCTTTTATTGCTGATCTGGAACGCTTTCATCCGACATTCCTGAAGGCAGGATTGTTGAAGATCCAGGCAGCGATGTCGGGCGGCGACACAGCAGGTGCACTTAAAATTGCCTCGGACCTTTATTCAAAGGCGGGTTCGGCGACCCCGAATGCGGAACTCACGGTCGGAAGGCTTCAGGACCTGCAGATGCGTGCCCTTTCTGCCCGAGGTTTGGCGTATTTAGACCTCGGACGATTGGCCGAGGCAAAGGCCGACCTCGAAGAAATTCTCCGAAAAACGCCAAATTCCGTTTCCGGAATGCTCAATCTGGCAAAGGTTTACATCGCCGAAAAGAAGCCGGCCGACGCTTTGGGCCTATACGAAAGGGCGATGAGTACGGACGGACGTAATTTTGATGCGTTGAGCGGTTTCGTGAGCGTTTCCGTCGCGATGGGCCAAACACGGCAAGCTCATTCAAAGCTGGATTCGGTCATGGCCGCCAATACCGGGAATAACGGGTTGCTGGCGGCGCTTCATTATTTGAGGTCCGGCGTATTCACCGCAGAAAAAGACCAGGCTTCGGCCGAGGCCGAACTTCGTGCCGCGATCGACCTCGATAACGGTTATCTTCCTGCATATTCGGCGTATGCGGCACTGCTGGTCGCCAGGAACGAGGTTGCCGCCGCCATTCAGCAATATCGGACGATCGTCGAAAAGAACCCGACCGCACCCGTGTATACGCTTCTCGGTATCTTGGAGGATGCCCGCAGTGATCCGGCCGAGGCTGAAAGGTGCTATCGGAGGGCTTTGGAATTGTCGCCTGACTCGCCGATCGCCGCCAACAATCTGGCGTGGCTGATCGCTGAGAACCAGGGCAATCTGGACGAAGCACTGCAACTCGCGGCGGCTTCGGTGAATCGAAATCCGGACGTTGCGGGCTTTTACGACACGTTGGGTTATGTGTATCTGAAAAAGGGACTGTATCTGCCGGCGGTCGAACAGCTTCGAAAAGCGGTTGCGATGGATGAAAAGGCGGGCAGCAAGGCTGCCTCCGGATATCGCGTCCGACTGGCGATGGCGCTTGCGTCGGCGGGCGACAAGTCAGGTGCTCGGCGTGAAGCCGAAGCATCACTGAGGGATCAAACGGCGCTTAGCCAAAGTGAGGCGAATGACGCCAAACGCGTGCTCGAATCACTTTGAGGAACTGGTGATTGAAAGATGTATTTTGTGTTAGCACTACTATTTGATGTCGCGACGATCGAGGGACTGATCACACGGATCCCCGAGGCGGCCGGACTGATGGCGTTTGGAGTGATCCTGATCGTTGGGGCCGGTCTTTTGCGGTGGGCTCTGCGGACCAAAGAAGATCGTAAGACTGACAAACAGATGAGAGATTCGATCTCGTAATTATCTGATCGAAGGTGGACGAAAATGAGTATTGAATTCAGACAGCGAAGTGCCGGGGAACTCATCGGCATCATCAAACGGCAAAAATGGCTGATCATCCTCCCGATGATCACGATGACGGCCGCGATCGGATATGTCGTGTACAAATTGCCGAGCATTTACGAGTCAACTTCTTTGCTGACCGTCAAACCGCCGACCATCTCGTCGAATCTTGTTCAATCGTTAACGAATGAGGATCTATCGCAGAGGCTGCAGACCATCAATCAGGAAGTGCTCAGCCGATCGTCGCTCGAGCCGCTGGTCCAGAAGTATGACCTATATAAGGCTGAACGTGCCAACGGTATGCCGATGGAGCTCGTCGTCGACAAGATGTACAAGAACATTAAGGTCGATCTGGAAGAAACAGGTAACGAGAAGGTCGCGGCATTTCGCATAAGGTATCGCGACCGCGATCCGCAGGCGACCCGCAATGTGACGGCAGAACTTGCCAGCAAGTACGTTAATGCACAGGTTCAGACGCAAACTGAGATCGCCGAATCGACCAAGGACCTTTTCGAACGTCAGCTGAATGAAAAGAAGCAGGCTCTGGACGAACTCGAAAAACAGCGGCTGGACATAATGACGGCAAACGTTGCGACACTGCCCGAATCCGAACAGGGACTGGTGGCCCAGCTAAGCGGGCTCCGCGACCGCGAGTCGAACATCATGAAAGAGAAAGAGTCTCTGATGAACGAGCGCGGGCGTCTCAGTGACGCGATCGGTGCCAATAACCGGCAGATGCGTTTGATCGAGGATTTTGGCGAGAAAGAGACTCAAGACACCGCTCGTGTCGCGAGCCAGATCGAGGATACGCCGGCATACGCCCAACTGGTTCAGAAAAGG
This sequence comes from uncultured Chloracidobacterium sp., assembly GCA_937941715.1. Classification (GTDB taxonomy): domain Bacteria; phylum Acidobacteriota; class Blastocatellia; order Pyrinomonadales; family Pyrinomonadaceae; genus OLB17. Next base: position 3,003 of record CALDGX010000195.1, read on the forward strand.
GCCGATCTTAACGGGCAGCTCGATAATCTGCGAAAGGTCTACAAGGACAAACATCCGTCCGTAATTGCAAAGGAAAGCGAGATCGCCCGAATAAACGAGGAGATCGAGGGATTAAAGAAAAACTCTGACCGACGTGTTCAAACCGCCACGCAGGCGAGCGGCCGAAAGGCGGAACTGCAAAAGAAGAGCCTTGAGCTTGAAAACCAGCGTATCCAGGCACAGATCGGCCAGATCGAGCAGCAGATGACCGCCAAGGACGCGGACCTCAGGCAAAATGCGAGCCAGGTCGCCGCTCTTGAACAGCGGATCAACTCGATCCCGAACGTCAAAGTCGCTCTCGAGGGCATCACCGCACAGTATCAGTCGGCCAAGCAGACGTACGACGAGATCCTTAAGAAAAAGAATGAGGCCGAAACGGTCGTCGGAGTCGAGACCAATGCACAGGGTGAAACCATCCGTGTACAGGACCCGGCCAATGTTCCGCAATCGCCCGTCGCGCCGAAGCGTTTTATGCTCACGCTCGTCGGTTCAGGGATCGGACTTTTCCTTGGGCTGATCCTGGCGGCATTTTTTGAGATCCCGCGGTTGTTCAAGATACAAAATATCGCTGACGCCAAACATTACACAGGCCTGCCCGTACTGGCTTCGGTTCCGCCGCTGCTCACACACGCCGAACGCACTTGGCTCAATCGTACGAAATGGCTGAAATTAGCCGGCGGGGCTGTCGCGGCGATCGCGATCATTCCGCTCATCGTGCTGCTGCTGCAGATCACACGTTTATTGGAAAGGCTGGTCTCATAACCGTGACAGATCAATAGGGACTTTTGGTTCATAAGAGGAAAGTATGTATAGAGAATTCTTCGGCCTTGATGATACGCCGTTCACATTGACGCCCGACCCGCGTTTCATTGTATTTACGCCAAGTTACAACGAGGTGCTTGCGAGTTTGTACTATGGGCTCGAGAGCGCCAAGGGGCTGATCGTCCTAACGGGCGAGGTCGGGACCGGTAAGACAACCGCCCTTCGGTGGATCCTTCGCCGGCTTGATTCGAGCGTTCTGGCGGCATACGTATTCAATCCGCGCCTGTCGATCGACGAGTTTTATCATCACGTGACCCAGATGCTCGGGCTCAAAGGCTGGAATAACAAAGCGGAACTGCTCAGTTTGATGGGAAAGGTCCTCGAAGAACGCCATCGCCGCGGCCTTCGCACGGTCATCATTATTGACGAAGCTCACGAGTTGTCGGATTTCGTGCTCGAGGAGATCCGTCTATTGCTGAATTTTGAATCCGACAACGCCAAGCACCTGCAGATCGTTTTGACCGGACAGCCCGAACTTCGCGAAAAACTGAATCAGCCGAATTTGCGTCAGCTGAAACAGCGTGTGGCCCTGAGGTGCAATATGCACGCTTATCCCAACGTCGAGGAGGTCGAGCGGTACATCACCGAACGCCTCTTGATCGCGGGATCGAATCAGCCAAACGTCTTCACGAGGGACGCGGTTGACCTGATCTTTCAGTGTTCGGAGGGGATCCCCCGCAATATCAACAATATTTGCGATAACGCGATGTTGACGGCATACGGAGCCGGAATGCAAAAGATCGGCCGCAAGATCGTCGAGGAGGTCGCCGAAAATCTGGATCTACTCCCGGAGGGAAGTCCAGCGTCGCAAAAGGCCGAAGGTGAACAGGCCCAGCATGGCATCAGCAGCGACCCGGTCGAGGAATTGTGGAAAGCCGGACAAGCCGGAGCCGCAGCGATCAGGCCGAGAATGTTCAAGCCGGACGCCGATGACGCGAATATCATCGGTCAGGGGTCAGTGAACGCGGCTCGCAAACCGATGCGCGAACCTGATTACTTCGAACTTGACATCGATGAACTCGAACGCGAGTTAGAGACCGAGAGCAAAGAGGTCGGGGGCTTTCACTGACAAAGGCCGGTCCGGGCGGGCCGCCGCTGAGGCATTTACGCCGTACAAACGGAGTATTGGAATATGAGTATCCTAAAAGCATTGCAAAAGAAACGAGCCGAAGATCCTAACGGGACGGACTTGTTTGCGAATCCGAACGTTGTACCGTTCGACACGAGTAACCGCCGGCCGAATACGCCGCCCGAGCTCTTTTCGCAACCTGACCTGAGGATCGGCGGTCCGGGTTCGTCGTTCAATGGGCAGCCGGATTCTATGATCGGGACGGCACTCCCTGATTTGGAAACGGGATTAACTGCCGGGGCAAAATTGAACGTCGAAAGCTCAGCGCGCTCGATCGTCAAGCAGCTTCCTGACTTTGTCAGTTGGAGCATTGACGCCGAGCGCGTTGAGCCTCGTCTTGTCGCGATCACTCACCCGAACTCGTCATACTGTGAAGAGTACCGCAGCCTAAGAACTCACGTTCTGCATAAGAGCCAGCGAAAGAAACTGCAATCGATCGTGGTCGCGAGCGTGAATCCCAGCGAGGGCAAATCGATCACGGCACTAAATCTGTCGTGGCTTCTGGCTCAGACTGACGGTGTCCGTTGCCTCGTCATCGATTGTGACCTGCGTATGCCCAGTTTGGTCGACTATCTGGGTATCGAAGCGGAAAAGGGCCTTTCAGACGTACTTACCGCGGATGCGTCGCTCAGCGATACCATAATTAGGCTTGAGCCGTCGGGACTTCACATTCTGCCCGGAGGCGAAGCCAGGAACGATGTCGCGGAGCTGATATCAGGCCCGAAATTCAAGCAAATTCTTGCCGAAGCCCGCGAAATGTTTGATTACGTGATCATCGACGCTCCGCCGCTCGGTATCTTTACCGATGCGACCGTTCTCATAAACCACGCAGACGGAGCGATGCTGGTCGTCCGTGCGAACCGTACGAAATACGCTTCATTGGAGCGCGTCCTCGAACAATTGCCCAAGGAACGGATGTTGGGTGTCGTGCTCAACCAGAGCGAGGACGTGATGGACGAGTCACACTATAACTACGGTTATTACAATTACAATCGAATTCAAGATCCGAATGGATGACAGGTGAAAAATGGGTGCGGCCCGGCTTAGTCCACGCAAATTCTCGTTGATACTCGCTGATGCGGCCATTATTTATGGCGGCGTCATTCTGGCAATGTATCTCCGACTGGGCTGGGACGGTCCGCCATATGAGCTAAATGAACGTAACGGGTGGCTCAAGATCAGCCTCGTCACCGTTGTCTGTATCATCAATCTGTACTTTTATGACCTGTACGACTACGTCGTGATGACGAATCGGCGCGAACTTCTGCTCCGGTTGGTACAGGCACTTGGCATAGCCTGGGCCCTGCTCGCCCTTCTGTTCTATCTTGCACCGCCGCTGATGGTCGGACGGGGTGTTTCGATGATCTCGGTACCGCTTGTGCTTTTGCTCCTGCTCGGTTGGCGGATAGCGATACACACCCTGACCGGCCACCCGGAGATCGGTGAAAAGATACTGGTCGTGGGTACCGGAAAGGCCGCAATCGACACGGCCGAGGCTGTCTGGGACCGCCGTGACGCCGGATATCGGATCGCCGGATTTGTTTCGGAGAATGGTGCCAAGCCTAAGGACAAATTAGGCAAGTCGGAGATACTCGGAAAGGCTATCGACCTCGAGGAGATCATTCGAACCGAAGGCATCGATCGGGTCGTCATCGCTGTGAGAGAGCGCCGCGGGGCGTTTCCGACCGAGGCACTTCTTAAGATGAGCCTTGCCGGCGACGTCTCGATCGAAGAATGCACATCATTTTATGAGCGTATCACCGGCAAGGTACACGTCGATATGCTCCGGCCTTCGTGGCTGATATTTGCCGGGCGGCAGCGTGATACCAGACTGCGATCGGCCTTTCGCGAGGTCATCCATCGCGGTTTGGCATTGACGGGTTTGATCCTTTCGCTGCCGATCGCCATTATTACCGCAATTCTGATCAAACTGACGTCCCGCGGGCCGATCTTCTATTATCAGGAACGCGTCGGCAAGAACGGCCATGTCTTCAATGTGATCAAATTCAGGTCAATGAAGGTCGATGCCGAGGCCGACGGTAAACCGGTCTGGGCCGCGTCGAATGACGAAAGGACGACATTTATCGGAAGTGTTATCAGAAAGATAAGGGTGGACGAGATCCCGCAGTTTTGGAATATCGTCAAGGGTGAGATGAGTTTTGTCGGGCCGCGTCCCGAGCGGCCACATTTCGTGCGGCAGCTTGCGCAGGAGATACCGTATTACGAACATCGACACCTGGTCGCGCCGGGACTGACCGGGTGGGCACAGGTCAAATATCCGTACGGTGCCTCGGTTGACGACGCGATCCAGAAACTACAGTACGACCTGTATTACATCAAGAATCAAAGTCTGACGCTGGACATCGTCATCGTCTTTGACACCATCAAAACGGTTCTGTTCGGAGCAGGGGCCCGATAGCGATCGGCGGCGGCCTGCGGAAAGTTGGAATGATCGTTTGTTTATTTTAATGCGGGCGGATAACTGCCTGACATCAGTGAGATTATGCGAACCAAGACGATTTTGACACTGGCGGCGATAACACTCTTTGGGATCGTCGGTCTGAAGGCACAAGAGGGCGGCGACGTCTCGGCGGCAAAGCCCGCGGCCGCCGCACCGGCGGCGACACCTACGCCCGAAGCGGCGATCGACGGTTCGCCTGAGGCCGCCGCGATCCTGCCGTACTACAACAACTACCTGAAGGAATATCGCCTCGGGCCGAACGATGTGATAACGGTAGAGGTTTTCGGCCAGTGTCCCGACTACTGCAAGACCGGTATCAACGTGCCGCCGACCGCACGTATCTCATATCCGCTGATACGTGAAGGCGTGATGGTCGGCGGAAAGACCGTTGACGAGGTTGCCGCTGAGATCACCAAGAAGCTTGACGAGTTTATTATCGATCCAAAGGTGACCGTGACCCTTGAGAAAGCAATGTCGGCCCGCTACAGCGTTCTCGGCAAGGTGGTTTCGCCGGGCGTCCGCGTCCTCGACAGAAAAGTAAGCGTCTATGAGGCTATTGTCGAGTCAGGCGGCGTCGCCAAGGATGGTGATGCCAAGAAGGTGTTCATTTACAGCTACAACGGGCAAGGCAAGGTCACTTCAAAGGTGGTCAACCTGCGAGATATCCAGGCCGGACGCGGCGAAATGGTCTTTTTGAGTCCGGGCGACCAGGTATTTGTTTCGGGTAAAGGGTTCAGTATCGACAAGGTCTTTGACATAATTTCAAAGGTCAGCGTCGCGAGAATGCTCTTCGGGAGCCCGTTTTAGGCCGACAGGAACTAATTGACGATGCGGACGTTACGACCTATTTTGATCATCGCGATTGCGGTGCTTTTGACCCAAACAGTGAAAGCTGATTGGGTCAAACTGCGTTCGGCAAGCCTCGCGTGGTTCCACGATGTGACGTTCACCGACAAAAACAACGGATGGATAGTCGGGTCGGGCGGAACGGTTCTCACTACGACCGACGGCGGCTCAACGTGGGCCCCGATGCGGAAATTCTCCAATGACAATCTGACCGCGATCCACTTTGAAAATGAAAGATCGGGTTGGATCCTTTGCCAACGCGATATCTATAGCCGCGGCGACCGATCAGTATCATACTTGCGCCGGACGACCGACGGCGGCCGTACATGGGAGACGGTCGAGTTTGACGGCGGCGGCCGTGAACGGGTCGCGAGATTGATGTTTGACGGCAAGGGAAGTGCGGTCGCGATCGGCGAGGGCGGAATTTTTTACAGACTATCCGAGGACGGCAAGACCTGGAAACGCACGGTCTCGTCGATCAAGTATCTTTTGCTCGGCGGCGATTTTGTCGACGGAGCGTTCGGGGCGATCGTCGGAGCGGGCGGTACAGTAATGTTTACCGATGATTATGGCGTGACGTGGGAAGCGGCGACGCTGCTCGGCAGCAGAAACGCGAGATTCAACTCCGTTTTCTTCTCCAGCCGAAAATTCGGTTGGGCGGTCGGTTCGGGCGGTTCGATAATCGCATCGGTCGGGGGCGGCCGGCTATGGCGTACGCAGACGTCCGGCGTCGATACCGACCTGACCGATGTTTTCTTCACGACCGACAGGTCGGGCTGGGCCGTCGGCGACAAGGGGACGATCATCCGGACCACCAACGGCGGAGGACATTGGCTGCCGGTCAACAGCCGTACCGAACACCGCCTCGAACGAGTCTATTTTCACGGGGAAAAGGGCTGGGCGGTCGGATTTGGCGGTACCATCCTACGCTATTCTGACGACGGTGCTCCCTCAGCTGACGGCAGGCCGACGATCAAACCCCGTACCGAACCGCGATAGTGAGTGGTCGTTTTCGTTAAACCTGACAAACTTGATCTTGTGCCAAACGTGTCGATGAGATCGGCCGACTTACCCGACCCGATATGAATACTCGACCATCTTAATAGCTCCGACCGGCTTTCCATTCTTGCCGGCAGGGACGAAGGTCATTCGGGTCGCTGCATCTATCGACCATTCGCTGCAGTTCTTACGCCATTTTGACGTCGGCACGGCCATCACCGTCTTACCATCCGGAAAGAAAAACACCTGAAGTTGTACGGTAACATCGAGGCCGTATCGCTCTACGCAGTTTGTCGCCGAAATGGCCGGCCTCGGCTTGGTGAGGATCTTTACGTCCACATCCGTTTCAGATGAGCGGTAAAATTCTGTCCCGGTCCGGACGACCTTATTCACGTTAAAGAGGATATTCGCTTTTTGCCGCCATTCGTTATCAAAATTTGTCGCGGATATTGTTTCTAAAAGACTCTCGGCACTTGCGAGGCTCGCCGCAAAAGTATCCGACGATCCGCCGAGTGAGGCGAGAAACGAAGGCTTGGCGGGATCCTCTTTCCATTTTTCGAATGAATCTTCGAACATCGCGTAACCGTTCCGGAACGAACGATCGAATGCCGCCAGGGCGTCCTTTTTCTTTCCGACGGCATTCAGCGAAAGCCCGAGGATCCTGAGGTCTACCGGATCACTGCTATCCTTTAGGAGACTGACCGCTCCGGCATAGTCCTTTGCACGAAACTTCTCATATCCGTCCTTGGTGAGCGGGCTCTGAGCTTTCACGGCTGAAAAACAAGCCGTGAAAGCCAGAACCAATATGACGGAATATAATTTCATGAAAGCCTCTTCGGCGAAGCTACGCTCCGGCGCCGTGACATTTTTTGAACTTCTTGCCCGAGCCGCAGTGACACGGGTCATTGGGCTTCATTTTCGGGGTGTCGCGGACGAACGGAGTGTGGCGGGCGGCCTCGGCACCGGCGGCCTCGGCACCGGACATCGCTCCGGTAAACGCCATTCCGGCCGCCTGACGGCGAGCCCGCTGCATCTCAAGCCGCTCAAGGCGTTCGATCTCTTCCTGTTCGTCACGCTGGACGATCTCGAGGTTGAACAGAGCCTTGACCGTATTGGTATCGATGCGGTCGAGCATGTCCTGAAACATATCAAATGACTGCTTTTTATACTCGACAAGCGGGTCTTTCTGCCCGTAACCGACCAGGCCGATACCTTGCTTTACGTGATCGATCGACAGCAGATGGTCTTTCCACTGGCTGTCGATGATGTTGAGCATAATGTAGCGCTCATACGCCCGAAGCGATTCGCCGCCGGCAAGTGTTTCCTTTTCGGCGTAATTGGCGGACGCCTTTTGCCAGATGAGCTCCTGGATCTCATCGGGCTTCATCGTCTTGAAATTGACGCCGGCGTCGCGTGCGGGGTCGATCGCATATATGCTTTCGATCTCGGCTGCATAGGTGTTGACGTCCCACTGGTCCGGTGTGACCGTAAGGCTCAACATACTGTCCGTAAGATCGTGGAGCAGGTCGCGGGCGACACCATTTTCTCCAAGTAGATACTCGCGGTGCTCGGGTTCGAACATCAATTGTCGCCGCAAGCCATAGATCGTCTCGCGCTGACGGTTCATGACGTCGTCATATTTGAGGACGTGTTTACGAGTTTCAAAGTTTCGTGCCTCGACCGCCTTTTGGGCACGCTCGATCTGTTTCGAGACGGTCTTTGACTCGATAGCGACGCCCTTTTCCATTCCCAGCCATTCCATCATTGACCGGACCTTATCTCCGGCAAAGATACGCATCAGATCGTCTTCGAGCGAGAGAACGAACCGCGAGCTGCCCGGGTCGCCCTGACGGCCGGCGCGTCCGCGGAGCTGATTGTCGATACGTCTGGACTCGTGACGCTCGGTTCCGAGAATGTGGAGTCCGCCGATCGATGTCACCTCTTTATGCTCCTCGGCGACGACGGCTTTAGCTTTTCGCAGCTGCTCTTCAAACTGTTCTTCGGTCGCCTCGTCGGGATTTATCTCCATCCGTTTGAGGTAGTCGCGGGCCAGAGATTCCGGATTGCCGCCGAGCAAAATATCGGTACCGCGGCCGGCCATGTTGGTCGCGATCGTCACTGCACCCTTGCGTCCGGCCTGAGCGATGATCTCGGCTTCCTGCTCGTGGTACTTTGCGTTCAGCACTTTGTGCGGCACGCCGATGGCCTTCAGCTTGCTTGAAATGAGCTCTGAATTTTCGACCGACACGGTACCGACCAGGACCGGTCGGCCCTCGCTGTGCAGCCCTTTGATCTCGTCAACGACCGCGTCCCATTTTTCGGGCAGCGTACGATAGATCACATCGGGCGTGTCCTGACGGACCATCGGCTGGTTGGTCGGGATCATGACCACGTCGAGCCCGTAAACCGAACCGAATTCTTCGGCCTCGGTCTCGGCAGTGCCGGTCATGCCGCCGAGCTTTTCGTACATACGAAAGTAGTTTTGCAGCGTGATCGTCGCCAGCGTCTGATTTTCGCGTTCGATCTTGACGCCCTCTTTGGCCTCAACTGCCTGATGCAGTCCGTCGGACCAGCGGCGTCCATGCATCAGGCGGCCCGTAAAGTCGTCAACGATGATGACCTCGCCGTCCTGAACAACGTAATGATGGTCGCGCTTGTACAACGTGTGGGCCTTGAGAGCCTGTTCGACGCAATGGAGCAGGTCCATATTTGACGGGTCATACAGGTTCGAAACGCCCAGCAGACGCTCGGCCTTTGAGACACCGGCCTCGGTAAGTACGGACGAGTGATTTTTTTCGTCGAGCAGATAGTCGCCCGTCGTGACCTTTGTTTCTTCGTCCTTATGGCCGCGTTCGAGATGCGGAATGATCTCGTTCGCGGTGAAATACTTATCGGTCGCTTCGTCCGACGCGCCAGAGATGATGAGCGGGGTACGGGCTTCGTCGATGAGGATCGAGTCGACTTCGTCAATGATCGCAAAATAATGGTCCGGTTGGACAAGCGAATCGACGTCGAACTTCATATTATCGCGGAGATAGTCGAAGCCAAATTCGTTATTCGTGCCATAGGTTATGTCGCACGCATAGGCGTCCTTGCGTTCGACATCGTCCATATCGTTCTGGATACAGCCGACGGTCAGGCCGAGGAATTTATGGATCTTGCCCATCCATTCGGCGTCGCGTGAGGCAAGGTAGTCATTGACGGTGACGACGTGGACGCCGCGTCCCGTCAACCCGTTAAGATACGACGGCAACGTCGCGACAAGCGTTTTACCTTCACCGGTCCTCATTTCAGCGATACGGCCCTGGTGAAGGGCGACGCCGCCGATCATCTGAACGTCAAAGTGCCGCATTCCGGTCACGCGCCGCGAGCCTTCGCGAACGGTCGCAAACGCTTCCGGCAGGATCTTATGCAGTATTTCCTGTTCGGCCTTGCGGCGTTCTTCCTTGTCGTCGATCCCCTCGATATGGCGGGTGATCATTTCCTTAAACTTAGGGGTTTGGGCTTTTAACTCGTCATCGGACATTGCCTGGAGTTTCGGTTCCCAATCGTTTATCTGCTGGATGATCGGCTTTACATTCTTCAAAAAGATGTCGCTCGATGATCCAAATATCTTCTTAACCAACTTATCTGCAAAACTATTAACTGCCATTATTTCCTCTTTTAGGCCTGGCGGTCCCGGACCGTCCCAAACCTGTCGATATCCCGCCGGTTGCGTCGACAAAATGAATTTTGTCCCGCGTTTGCAATCAAATAGATTGCAGTATGGTGCGCGATGACGCAACTCCCAACGAAAAAAAACTGATGAAAAAGGCGGGGGCTTTTAAAATTGGATGGCCCGCTCGCCACTGCCGCGAATTACGAAAGCGGAGCGTCGAGACCGGCACGGGGAAGATTGGTGACCAGAACGAAACGGCTGAATGGAATGTTTGGGGCACTCGGGTAGGAGGCCGTACCGATCGCGTGGGTCGCACGCAGGCCCTCGAGATCAGGCTTTTCGGAGTTCGGCGGCAGAAATGCCGCTTCCTCGCCGATGGTGCGAAATTGAGAGAGAAATCTCTGGATCGAGGCGGTGACCCTGCCCTCAGCTTCCGGCTTCAGGCTGCGTTCACTATCGTCAGACGCTGAGTCCGGCTTGGTGTCGAGATCGTCCTTGTATTCGATCTCGTCCTTGACGTCGAACTGCCGCGTCATCGCTGCTTGGGCCAGCACCTGCGGCGTCGCGCCGACGAGCACCAGGCCGAGATAGACGCCCAGTGTCGCGAGGACAAGTATCGAATTGTGGCTCTTATGTTTCGTCAAAGTTTATTTCTTGGCCGTGTTGTCACCCGGCCGAAGCGTGGCATTGCCATTCGGCTGTTTGGGGGCGGCCTTTTGCTCAGCGAGCTTACGCTGGATCATCGGCAGTGCGATCTGCTTAGGAATCACAAAGCGGATCACGACCTTTTTGCCCTCGACCTCGATCTTGGCTCCCTCAAGCAGGACCAGGTCGTCCTTGTCATTCTGATCGGCGTTGGGGCCGGTCTTGGCACTTTTGGCAAGGCCGATAGCGAAATCGAGGCTGCTCTTAATGGAACGGGCACGTGTTTCGCTTTCCATTTCAGACTGGACGATGCCCGTGATGTTGAGGTCGTCCTGCTGAAGCAATAAGCCGAAATCCTTTCCGCTCAATCCGGTCAGGTACTGCAGATAACCGCTGTCATTGATCGCCTCGATCGACTCTTTGACAACGTCGATTATCTTCTCATCATTACTGGCGGCCTGAACGTATCTGAACGATTTCGGGTCGAGCTTGTTGTCCTTGGTCAGTTTTCCGTTGGCGTTGACGATAAAGGCCGAGTCGAGCCGCACCTGGTTCTTGTCGAGCAATTCGTTAACGCTGTTAGCGAGGTCAACGAAAGGACGCTTGTTGATGATCGGCGATCCATCCGGATTTGTCGCGGCGGCCTGAGTATCGGCGGCCGGATCCTTTTTCGGCCCTGTTCCCGGAATTCCCGGGATCGAGCCGTCAGGATTTGTCTGCGGCACGTTGGCGTTGACCTTACCGGGCCGCTTCTTATTTAGTCCGGGCTTTGTGTCACCGACGGTCGAATCCTCGATCGTCGGCAGATCATTGTCGTCAACGACGTCAGCACGCGGTTTCGGTGCCTTCGGCTTAGTGGCCAAAAGCCCGCCACGCTGCGGCGGCGGAAATGATGCCGGCGGCGGAGGCGTGTAAGCAGGTATCCCCGGAGCGAGCATGCCATCGGGCAGCGTGCTGTTCTGTTGGGACTGCTGGATCATCTCCCACTGCACAGGGTTGGCGATCTGAAAGTATCCTTCCGGGTACGACAGCGGCGGCGTCACACCTGTCACGTCGATATACGTGATCTCGGCGTCAGCAAGATCCGTCTTCTCGTATGCCGCATCGACGTATTCGCGATCCGTCCCAAATAACATCGCACCGACGTAAACCGTGTCCAGAGCCTGGCAAACACTGCCCACGAGCGGACTGTCACAACCCTTCATGGTAAGTACCGAGGTTTGCGCGAAAACCAGCAACGCCAGCACATTTGCAAGTGCCGACGCGCCAAGGATCTTGTAGATCCTGGGCGATAACTCCCACGATTTGATCTCATAATCGCCAAAGAGCTCCGCCTCGTCAGATTCGACAGGTCGTGCGGTCTCGTCGGTATGAAATAATTGCTGCTCAAACATAAAGAAATAGCGTCCGGTTATAAATACGGCCCTAAAAATACAAAGCCTCGGAATTTAGACGCATTGTTCGCATAATTCGTTGCGAACCAACTTTCGATTTTACCATTATCGACGGCGAAAATGGAAGGATTAGACTTTGCGTCCTCAAACATCTAACATTTCGGTGATGACACGTTCCCGAAACAAAGGATCGGGCGGAAAGTACCGCTCGCGTCGGCCGAATGACGGCCGTAATAAGGAACGAAAAGGTAAACGATCTTTTGCAGGCGAAAGTTCCGTTCGAACCGAGCCGAAGCCGCAAACGCCGCAGCAACTGCGGGCGGTCGAACGGTTGCTCTCAGGCATCGGTGTTCCTCCGCCGCAGCCATTTAAGCCCGACGATTTCCAGGTTGAGGCACTGACGGCGATCGAACACGAGGACGTACTGGTCACTGCTCCGACCGGCAGCGGTAAAACGTGGATCGCACGCGAGGAGACTCGACGCCTGCTTGCCGCCGGCAAGAGGGCCTGGTACACGACGCCGCTCAAGGCTCTGACCAATTCGAAATATGCCGAATTCAGCGATGAGTTTGGAGCGGAGAACGTCGGGATCCTTACGGGTGACCGAAAGGAAAACTCCTCAGCTCCGCTCATCGTCGGGACCACCGAGATCTATCGAAATCTGCTATTTGACGCGATGCGTAACGGCGAAGATGTCGAGGCGGATTTTGTGATCCTCGACGAAGCCCATTATTTGGCCGATCAGGAACGCGGTCACGTCTGGGAAGAGGCGATAATACTCTCGCCAAAACGCATCAGGTTATTACTGCTGTCTGCCACGGTCGGCCGGGCCGAGGAGTTTGCGGCATGGATCGAAGAGGTGCGGGGAACGACCGTGCGAGTCATCAAGGCAGGCCCGCGTCCGGTCGAGTTGAGAGCGGCGTATTTGTCTTCGGAACTTCAGTTGTTTCCGTTGCTCGGCGAAGACGGCAAATTTAATCGGGATCTGGACCAGTTCGCTCCCGCGAGGCCGCGTTCGCACTTTCGCCGCCGCAGGTAAATTTTCGGCAAAACCAAAACGGCCCGTGATCTAAGTCAGATCGACGGGCCGTTTCACGTTAGAAAGTGTCAGGCGGACAGTTACTTGACCGCGCCAACGATAACATCGATGTCAGGCTGAGCTATCAGAAGCTCCAACGAAACGTTGTTTGCGGAACTCTTGATCTTGGCCGATTCGATCATTCGGGCATAGACCTTCTGGTCGGCCCGTTTCGAAGATCCAAGGAACGTTTTGCCAAGCATCTGGAGCCCTTCGAGCATTTCCGAAAGCGACTTAGCCTGTTCGGGCTTGATCGTCTGTGCCGAAACCGCCAGCGAAGTGCCGGCCGGAGCGACATCCATCGATCCCGAGACAAACTTGATCGAGTCGATATTTGAGCCAAGCTCGTCATTATCGAGCGGTATCATTTTAGCCATACCGGCAGGGGCGGCCATCGCAAACGACATTACCGCGTTTTCCTTGCCCGCCAGCAGCGAAGTGATCTCAGGAGATACTTTTGTCGAGCCTTCGAGCGTTGCGCGGACCCGGGCCAAAGAGCCGATCGCGAGTGTATTGCCGTCGATCGCGGATATTGCCATCTCCTTTGTAAATCCGTCGATCGTGCGTCCGATCATGTCATCAACGGCGGGGCCCGATTTGCCGGCAGTCTGACTGATCGCTCCTTTGGCAGAATCGGCCGTAAAGATGTAAATGGTCCGATCGCCAACTTTTTCCTCACGATATTTGCCGTTAGCGGCAAGCTTGGCGATCGCGATCAGTGCACCGCTGTTGACGTCGCCGCGTGCGATCGCGACCGGGTCAAAGTCGAATTCGTTGTCCTTTACCCGCGTCACTGCCAAGCCGACCGCGACCGAATCAAACTTTCGCAGGTCGATACCGGCCTTACTGTTGATCTCGTCAAGCTGTTTCACGATGTTTGTGAGCATCGGTTTATTGGCCGAGAGTATCTGCGGCATCGCCTCATTGAAAAAGCGTCGCGAATCAAAGCCCATAACCGCGTCCGACGACGGAAGCAGGCCGATGAGAGCCGTCGACTGTCGCGACTTTGCTGAGCTCGAAGGCGTTTCGACCAGGCCGAAACCGATGACCCCGGCGATCAAAATCGTCAATGCGGCGAATGTAAATGTCGATCTTTTCATCAAAAATACCCCTGTTTGTAAAATCACATCGTTTCTAACGATAACAGATGCCTTAAGGTTCGGAAATAGTTTGCTTTAAATCCGGTTCATCGCCCTTTATTACCTCGAATTCGAACCTTAACTCCTTTCCGCGAAAGATGAAGCTCAGATAGTGTTCCCAAAACTTGCGCAAGAACCTGAGTCTAGGCGAACGTTGGTCCAGATTTACCACAAACTCAATGCCCAGTGCTTTCCAAAGGCTGAGCAGCGAGACGTGGGTGCCGATCGGTCTGAGCCGGACGTCAGTGTAAAAATCGAAAACCTGCCGGTCGGCCATGAACGTGTTGAACGTGTACGAGTTGATGTGATTTCGGTGCGTCGGGTCGTTGGCCCAATCCGGGTTGGTGTAATGCGGCGTCAGGAGCTTGATCCGTCCGCCCGGTCTTGTAATGCGGTACAACTCACTGACAAACGCCATCACGTCCGGCACATGTTCGACGACGTGGTTCGACACACATAGGTCAAATTCGTTATCGGCGAATGGGTAAGGAATATCGCCAAGGTCGTGAATGACATCGGCCGCCGTGCGCGGGTTATTATCAAGCCCGATAGCACCCGCCGTTTTATTTGCTCCGCAGCCGACATCGAGGATCTTCATTGCACTTATGTTTACCACATAGGAACATAAAACGCTTGGAAGCGGTGCCCGTTTGTTCTATTTTCCTGTGTGCATCGTATTTGAGCCGCCCTTTCAATTCATCGGCTTCATCCTTTCAAATATTCGGGTGCCGCTCCAGCGTTTACCGTTAACGGTCCATTTGGCATTGAGTGTTAGCCGGTCGCCGTCGAGTGCAAAGCCTTTTACCTGATCGGAGCCGATATAAACCGGAAACAGGTTGCCGGTTATGTGATGGGTTATTGTCATTTGCTCCCACACGACTGAATATGTGCCGAAATACGCGGTGTACGCTCCGAGTAGTTTTAACTTATCGGCTGACGTGAGTTTTGACTCCGATTTAGCTATCGAGCGGTCACCCGGCGTTCGCTGTATCTGAACGGCCATGTGGCCGGTGTCGTCATAGATCAAAACTCCGGACGGATGTTTGCCCCACGGAAACTCAGTGCGGCCTTTTTCGGGAGTATCTTCATATGCGATCAAGTTCCATGTGCCGACGAGCGGGTTGCGCATCTGCGCCGGCACGATTGCCGGTGTCAAAGCCAACAAGAGAAATAGAATTATAAGTATCTTCATTTTGCACTCGATGCCGATCGGCGTTTTTCGCTCAGGTAATAGTGCCACAAAAGCCTCGCAGCAACAGAACGAAATGGTCTCCATTTTTCAGCCAAAGCGACAAACTCGTCCGAGCCCGGACGTTTGTCGGCTCCAGTCAATTTCTGAAATGCCGCGTGAAGAGCGATGTCGCCGCGGGGTATGACGTCCGGCCGCAGCATTGCCATCAGCAGATAAACATCGCTCGTCCATTCGCCGATGCCTTTCAGCTTGACGAGTTCGGCTTTGACCGCGGCATCGGGCAAACGGTGCAGGGCGTCGAAGTCGATGTGCTTATTGAGCACAGCCTCGGACAAATGACGGGCGTAGGCGGTCTTTTGCCGGCTGAATCCGATCGTTTTCAGATCGGCGTCGTTGATCGTCAATACCCCTTCCGGCGTTACCTCGCCAAGGTGGGTCGCGAGTTTATCAAAACACGCCTTTGCCGAGGCCAGCGAAACCTGCTGCTCAAGGATGATCTGAAGAAGGGTCGCATACCCCGTCGGCCGTGCCCAAAGCGGCGGTGTGCCGTACGTTCGGTGAATATGAGCGAGTGCCTGGTCACGGGCCGCGAGTTCGCGGCATATCGCGGGCATATTGCGTTCGCTGATAGCTATGATTTTTGTCATTATGCGATTACAATTGCCGCCAAACAGTGTATGAGCATTATCCCGAAATTAGCCACCTCGCTCAATCGACGCGACGAAGTTCCGAATCAGGAACTCGCTGCCGAAATTGTGACGAGCGGCGATCCGGCAGCGATCAAAGAGCTGGTCGATAATCTTTCGAACAAAAACAAGGGCATCCGCAACGATTGCATCAAGGTGCTGTACGAGGTCGGCTACGTCGAGCCAAAGCTGATCGCGGATCACACGAACACCTTTCTTGCCTTGTTGACCAGCAAAGACAACCGCCTTCAATGGGGAGCGATGTACGCTCTCGGCTGCATCGTGAAAGAAAAGCAGGCGGATATTTTCGCGGCCTTACCCTCGATCGTCGCAGCTGCGGACCGAGGCTCTGTCATTACCCGCGACGGCTGCGTCAATATCCTTATCAGCCTTGCGGCAATAGACAAGTACCAACCCGAAGCCTTTCCGCTTTTACTGAAACAAATGCTGAATTGCCCGACAAATCAACTGCCGATGTACGCTGAGAGAGCCTTGCCGATAATAAATGTCTCCAACCGCGACAGATTTGTCCAGCTGCTCTCGTCGAGGCTCGATGAGATCGGAAAAGAAACTGCGAAACGAAGGATAGTGAAAGTGATAAATAGGCTTAAGTAACGAACGAGCTACCGATCGTCAGTATGAAAGTCCGCCATTCAGCCGCCATTTACTTTGCCATTCAAGGTGTTGCTGTCATTGCTTGGTGGCTGGTGCTCTATTTTGTTCCTTCGACGCGGCAGCATTTTGTGTTGGAACGGTCGTCGGAAGCCTCGCTAATGGCGTTTTGGCCGGCGGACCTTTCGTTTTTGGGAATTGGATCGTTAGCCGTGGGTTGGCTTTGTTATCGCGGCCACGAATATACGCGTCTGGCCGCGGGGTTCGTGACCGGTGCTGTCAGCCATGCGACGATCTACTGCCTTGCCTTCACGTTGATGACAGATTCCGGTTGGCTCGGGATCGTAATGATGTTCCCGGCAATGATCTGGAGCGGTGTTTTCACGGTCGGACTGTCGTTCGAAAAGACGATGTTTCGAGAGGCGGCCGAATCTTCGACCGGCTGGATACTTGCCAAAACGCTCGGCCAGATAGCTGTTGTTTGGTCGGTGATCCTCGTGGTCTTTCCGTACCTGATCACGATGGTCGAGGACAAGATCGGCATCTCGCGGCTGCAGTTTCCGCTGCAAAAACCAATATCCGCGATCGTCTTCGTCGCGATCAGCTCGATCGGCGTTTGGGGTGCGGTTGTGATGTCGCGGGTCGGAAAGGGAACGCCGCTGCCGCTCGATCACGCCAAAAGGCTGGTGATACTCGGGCCATACGCATATGTGAGAAACCCGATGGCCGTTTCAGGTATAGGTCAGGGACTGGCCGTGGCCCTATTGCTCGGTTCGCCACTCGTTGCGGCATATGCGCTGATGGGTTCGCTCGTCTGGCAGTTGATATTTCGCCCGCTCGAGGAGGACGATCTCGAACGGCGATTTGGCGACGCATATGTTGAATATTGCCGGAACGTAAAGTGTTGGATACCGCGTTCAAAGGCGTATGAGCCGAAGTCTTGACACTACCGGGGATCCAAGATCTGTGAGGTTCGAATGGAACAAAAACACTATCGCAACTGCAACCTTTGCGAGGCTATCTGCGGCATTGAGATCACGCATGAGGACGGCAGGATCGTGTCGATCGCGGGCGACCGACTCGACCCTTTCTCACGCGGACATATTTGCCCGAAGGCGGTCGCCTTGCGCGACATTTACGGAGACCCGAACCGCCTGAAAATGCCGGTCAAACGCACGTCTGACGGTTGGGAAGAGATCAGTTGGACCGAGGCATTTGAAGAAACGGTGAGACGTTTGTCCGAGATCCAGACACGATATGGACGCGACGCCGTAGCTGTTTATCAGGGGAACCCGACGGTTCACAATCTCGGGACGATGCTCAACAGCCGCGAACTGCTCAAAGCTCTCGGCACAAAGAACAACTATTCGGCGACATCTGTCGACCAACTGCCGCACCATTTTGCAAGCTGGGCGATGCTCGGGCATCCGTTCCTGATACCGATCCCGGACATCGACCGAACCGAATATTTCCTGATTCTAGGTGCCAACCCGCTCGCCTCGAACGGCAGCCTGATGACTTCGCCGGACATCATCAACCGCCTCAATTCGATCAAGAATCGCGGCGGAAAGGTCGTCCTGATCGATCCGCGAAGAACGGAAACCACGCGGGTCGCGGACGAACATTTATTCATAAGGCCCTCGACCGACGCGTGGCTTTTGCTGTCGATGGTTCACACGCTGTTTAGCGAAGATTTGGTCGATCTCGGGCGGCTAGGCGAATTCACGGACGGCGTCGAAACACTCAGAACGGTTTCGAATGACTTTCCGCCCGAGAAGAGTGCGGAAATGACCGGCATTCCGGCGGCGGAGATCATTCGTTTGACCCGGGAGTTTGCCGCTTCTGATAGCGCGGTTTGTTATGGCCGCATCGGGCTTTCGACGCAGGCCTTCGGCGGGCTATGCCAGTGGTTGATCAACGCGATCAATATCCTGACGGGCAACTTTGACCGGGCCGGCGGGGCGATGTTCACGTCACCGGCATTCGATCTGCTCCAGGCCGCGAAGGGCGGCGGTGTTTATGACCGATGGCGGAGCAGGGTCCGCGAGGCTCCCGAATTCATGGGCGAATTGCCGGTTTCCGTCCTCGCCGAAGAAATGCTCACGGCGGGCGAAGGCCGGATCAGGGCTCTCGTAACAAGCTGCGGAAACCCCGTTCTTTCGACGCCCAACGGACGCCAACTCGACCGGGCCCTCGCCGGGCTGGATTTTATGGTCTCGGTCGACCTTTACATAAATGAGACCACCAGGCACGCCGATATCATATTGCCTCCGGCGACCAATCTCGAGAGTTCACACTACGACGTGATCTTCAACACCTTTGCGGTACGAAATATGGCCAAATATTCTGCCCCGCTATTCGCCAAGGCAGAAAACGCCCGATACGATTGGCAGATATTTCAGGAATTGGCCGCAAGGTTGGCGGGCGCGCCGGAGCCTTACAAGCTTGAGCCGCCCGAGGTGAAATTGGGGCTGGGGTTACAGTTCGGGCCGTATCAGCTATCGCTCGACAAACTGAATGATGCACCGCACGGTATCGACCTGGGCGAATTGCGGCCCTGCCTGCCTGACAGGCTGTTGACGTCAAATAAGCGCATCGATCTGGCGCCGGAGGCCCTGGTCAAGGACGTTGAGCGACTGAAAGCGAAGGCCGTGGCGATGGACGATCAGGAATTTCCATTTGCTCTGATCGGACGCCGGCATTTGCGTGACTGCAATTCGTGGCTTCATAACAACGAAACCCTGATGAAAGGAAAGAACCGCTGCACTCTGATGATGAACGACGACGACGCGCGGGAGCGGTCGCTGGAGCACGGGCAGACGGTTTGTGTTAGTTCACGAGTAAGTTCGATCAAATTGCCGCTTGAAGTGACGGAGAATATAGCAAGCGGTGTGGTCTCGATACCCCACGGTTACGGCCACGATAGAAAAGGCGTAAAGCTCGACATTGCGGCCGGCCATCCCGGTGCGTCGATCAACGATCTGACAGACGAGACGGTCGTGGACGAGTTGACCAGAAACGCCGCGTTCAGCAGCGTAAGGGTCAAAGTCGAGGCCTCAGGCCGTCACCAGATCGACGGTACGGCCGATTCGTCGAATTCCATAGATTCACCGTTGGGCAAAATATGAATGATCCGCTCGACGCCCTTTGCCCGCAATAGAGGGGCGAGTTTGCCGACGCGGTGGCAATTTGCACGAGGTTGTTTGTGGTCGGTCAGAGGTTTCGATTCGGAGCACATCATCACGGTCCGCGTCTCCGAGGCTACCTCGATCAGGCGATTGACGCCCCATTCGACGTCGGCCGGGACAGGATTGTTCTTGCCGCCGGTCTCGGGCAGGTGCTCGTAGCCGATGCCGTTCTCATTTAGCAGTTCCGCCAAAACAAGTCCGTTGTACTGCGGCCATCGCGAGCGGGCATAAGCACGCACATCAGCGACGAATTCGATCTCGTACTTCCGCAGCAGAGCAAGGAAGTCCGCGAATGGATGGCGGCCGTGGCCGATAGAGTAGATCGTCATTGTCCTGGTCGTCATTTTTCTTCCAGAGGCCCAATCTTACTGAATGACCACGCTCCGTGCAATATCTGTCGACAAGTTGCCGGCAAGGTCGGGGTGATCCGCATTCATCACCTCGAGAAGTGTGAGAAATTTCGCACAAAGATCATCGGTTTGCGGCGATTTACGGGCCGGATCCCGCCAAACTCCCAATTTAGGGCAACTTTGCGATCGCTGTCTCGGCACGGCACTTGCGCGCTCCATTGTTGAGCGGAGGTGACCATCGAGATGTCTGACAAAAAATATCGAGCGTCGAATTCAATGCCAAAGTCACTTTTGCGGCAAGCATTGATCATTGTGAGCGGTGCAGTATTGCTGTCGTTGTTCCTGACGGCCGGGCTCGCCGCACAAAGCAAGGGTTCTTCGATAATGACCTATGCCGGCGGCAATGACGGCACTTCCAGAACGATCGCGGAGGCCGTTCGGGGTGATATCGGCATCGGGTTGCTCAAACAGTTTCCCTGTGTCGATCAAATGGACGATGATATGGCGGCCGCGATCGTCGGAGTGGCTCGTTGGAAACAGTTGCTGACGGGTGAACTTGACGAAAAGCAGTTGACGGAATTGGCCGGTGCGGTCGGTGCGCGGTATATCATGACGGTCGTGTCGACGACCATGCCAAATGGAGAAACGTCGACCAGCGTCGTCGTGATCGACTCGGATTCGGCAAAGATCGTGGCAAGCAGGAGCGCGCCTCCCGCAAAGTCAACCGACGCGATCAAGGCCGCAAAGCAGCTGGTCACCCAGATACTTGGCGATCTCGCGAATATGCTGAAAGGCCGCTGTGACAAGCACTGGGTCGGCACTATCTCATATTCAAAACGGAAGGAAATATCCAAAACGGAATCGTTTGTCGGGTATAGTTCGGGGCAAGGGATCCCGAACGTAAAGGTGACCGTTTCGACAACTGAGACTCTGGACGATTCGGCGGATATCACGCTTCAAGCGATGGCGCTCGGCAGTTCGGGTGATTCGACGATGGCTCAGGTCGTCCAGCGATATCATTACCTTAAGGAGGTCAATCGATCCGAAACAGGAACCACGCCGTGCCGGGAACCGGGCCGCAACACGTACCGCAAGGAAGTGACAGGCGACTCAAAAGAGGTCAGAACCGAGGATGGCCAGAACGTCCAAAAGGTGTCGGTCGATATCAGCGTATCACCGAGCGGCGAATACCGGATCAAGATCTATAAGATCGATACCGTACCAACAAAAGGGAAGTTTGAGACGAGCGGCAATCTGATGGGCTGCACACCAAATCCGTTCTCATCGATCCGCGAAACCACGGGCGTCGGCGGGGTCGGTTATATGGATCTGACGGGCAAGTTCGACCCGAAAAAAGGTTACGAATTGAAGGACAAATTGGTCAAGGGCGACCTTGTGAACGGGCAAGAGACGTGGACATGGAACCTGAAACTGGTTGACCCGAAAGCAAAAAAATGATCCGACTAACGGGCCGAGACGAGCGACGACAATGCATCGCCAAATTTCCCTTTTCGCCATTCGGCACATGATCTGAGAGCATCCCGATAATTCTTGGTTCGCTCTTTTGCAAATTCCGAAATGAGCCACGCGGCGGCTTCGAACTTGGGGTCTACGGCATTTTTTGACCGGTCAGACGATCTTATGAGCATGTACAGGTCCTCCATCCAGACATCGCGATCATGGGCATCGCCGAGATAGCCCTGCATTCGGGCAAGTTCCTTTGCAAACGGCCTGGCGTCATCACCCCAGCATTCGGCATACAGTTCGATGGCGTAGCGCAATCGTTTGGTCCTGATCCGGGCATTGTGTAGGGTTTTGCGATCAAAAGGATCGTAAAGCCGGCCGAGCAGCGGTTCGAGTTCATCCATCAGCGACCCGACAACCTTGGCGCCGATAGC